>NZ_JBHJQI010000019.1:0-85388 GCF_042262805.1 Streptomyces sp. NPDC056361 | reverse complement strand
CAGGACCGACTCCGTGCTCGGCTCACCTCCGCTCGCGCGGAGAGCACGCCAGGCCGCCGCCGATGTAGACGTAGGACTTCGGCTCACCTCCGCTCGCGCGGAGAGCACGTCACCCCGCGGGAGGGGCGAGTGGACGAGGAAGACTCTCTGGTCACGACCGGCGAAAACGGCTGGGGAGAGGCGATCCTGAGGGCCGTCTTCACCCAGTCCCAGGTGGGACTCCACGTGCTGGACCGGGACCTGCGCGTGATCAAGGTGAACGAGGTCGCCGCCGGGGTGCGCGGCAACCCGGTCGAACGGATCATCGGGCGTCCGGCGGCCGAGGCGTACGCCGTCTTCGGGGTCGCGTACGACGAGACCGTGCTCCGCGACGTCCTCGCCACCGGCCGTCCGGCGGCCCTCCACCTGCTCACCGGAGGGCCGGTCGGCGAAGCCCACCGGCGTTCCGTCTTCTCCGTCTCCGTCCACCGCCTGGAGAACGGAGACGGACACGCGCTCGGCCTGGTCATCACGAGCACCGACGTCACCGAACGCGAACGCGCCCGCGCCCGGCTCGGCCTGCTGCACGACGCGCACGAGCGGATAGGCACCGGCCTCGACGTGGAGCGCACCGCCCGCGAGCTGGTCCAGGTGACCCTGCCCGGGTTCGCGGACTCCGTGGTCGTCGCCCTCACCGACGCCGTCCTGAGGGGGAAGGACCCCGCCCTGGAGTCCGCCGACGCGGCCCCGCTGCTCCGCTGCGCCGCCGCCGGCCGGACGGCGGCGGGCCCGCCCGTACCGGACGTCGGCCCGGTCCTGCTGCCGGGCATCTTCGGCGACACGCTGCCGGAGGCGGCGACCCTGCTGCCCGTCGCGGCGACGGACGGCGGCCGCCCGGGGGCCGTTCTCGTGGCACCGCTGAAAGCGCACGGGCAGGTGCTCGGCGCCGTCGCCTTCCACCGCGCCGACACGGCCGAACCGTACGGCCCCGACGACGTCGCGCTCGCCGACGCCATCGCGGCCCGCACGGCGACCTGCCTGGAGAACGCGCTCCGCTTCACCCGCGAGCACATCGTGATGTACGCGCTGCAGGGCTGGCCGCTGCGCCAGCACGAGGCCACCCAGCGCGCCGTCGACGTCGCCCAGCGGCACCGCCCC
This sequence comes from Streptomyces sp. NPDC056361, assembly GCF_042262805.1. NCBI lineage: Bacteria > Bacillati > Actinomycetota > Actinomycetes > Kitasatosporales > Streptomycetaceae > Streptomyces > Streptomyces sp. NPDC056361. The sequence continues at coordinate 84,251 of NZ_JBHJQI010000019.1, read as the reverse complement.
GGCGGCACCGGCGCCGGATCCTGGTACGACGTGATCCCGCTGCCCGGAGCGCGGGTGGCCCTGGTGGTGGGGCAGGTCGAGAACCCGGGACTGAGCGCGGTCGCCACCATGAGCCGGCTGCGCACCGCCGTCCACAGCCTGAGCACCCTCGACCTGGACCCGCACGAGCTCCTGGCCCGACTGCACACCACCACGCGCCGGCTCTCCGGCGAGCAGGGCGACGCCCCCGGAGCCGACGAGCCGACCGCGAACTGCACGATCGCCGTGTACGACCCCGCCGTCGGCCGCCTCGACGTCGCCCGCGCGGGCACCTCCCTCTTCGCCGTCGTGCGGCCCGACGGGTCGGTCGACGACCGACCCGTGGAGGACGGACCCCTCCTCGGCGCCGAGGGCCCGCCGTTCGCCTGCGCGACCTTGACGCTCCCCGAGGGCAGCACGCTCTGCCTGGCCTCCGCACCAGCGCCCGGCGACGACGGAGTTCGGGCGGCCGGCATCATGGCCGCGCTCTCCCGGCCCGACCGCGACCCGGAGGCGATGGCCGACGACGTGGAACGCCTCCTCGCCCCCGACCGCGTGCTCCTGCTCGCCCGCACCCGCCGACTGTCCTCGGACGAACTGGTCGCGTGGGACATCCCCTTCGACTTCGAGGCGGTCGGCACCGCCCGGAACCTCGTCGAGGACCGCATCGCCGTGTGGGACCTCCCGCTCGACCCCTTCGCGGTGACGCTCGTCGCCAGCGAACTCGTCACCAACGCCATCCGCTACGGCGAGGCCCCGGTCACCCTCCGCCTGCTGAGGCACGGCACCGGAGTCATCTGCGAGGTGAGCGACGCCGGCCAGGCCGCCCCGCACCTGCGCCACGCCAAAGCCGTCGACGAGGGCGGTCGCGGGCTCCTCATCTGCGCCTCCATCGCCGACGACTGGGGCGTGCGCTACACCGACGACCGCAAGACCGTCTGGGCGGAGATCGGCACGAAGGGGCCCGCGAGGCGCTGACGAGGACCCCTCACGAGAACCGCCGACGCCGGACGGCACCCCACCGGTGCCCGGCCGGACGGCCGGGCGGGCGTGGGATCCGTGACGTCGGCCATGGTTCGCGGTGATCCGCCGCGGGGATCGGCGGCCTCAACTATGTTACTCGCGTGGACCAGTTGATCACCGAAGATCCGACGCGCATCGGCCCGTACCGTCTCATCGCCCGCCTGGGCGAGGGAGGGATGGGGCTGGTGTACCTCGGGCGGTCGGAAGCCGGCCGGACGGTCGCGGTGAAGGTGGTGCAGGCCGAGCACGCCCAACACCCCGAATTCCGGCAGCGGTTCGCCCGCGAGGTCGCGGCCGCCCGGCGGGTGGGCGGCGACTGGACGGCCGCCGTCCTCGACGCCGACACCGAGGCGCCGGTGCCCTGGGTGGCGACCCAGTACATCCCCGGACCCGATCTGACGACCGTCGTCGCCCGGGACTTCGGGCCGCTGCCCGAGCACTCGGTCCGCACCCTCGCCCACCGCCTCGCCGCGGCCCTCCGGTCCGTGCACGGCGCGGGCCTCATCCACCGCGACCTGAAGCCGTCCAACGTGCTGGTGACCGTGGACGGACCGCGCGTCATCGACTTCGGCATCGCCCGCGCGATGGACGGCCTGGGCGGGGACAGCCTGCGCACCCGCACCGGGATGCTGATCGGCTCGCCCGGCTTCATGTCGCCGGAGCAGGTGCGCGGTCTCGAACTCACCCCGGCCAGCGACGTGTTCTGCCTGGGAGCCGTCCTCGTCTACGCCGCCACCGGCCGGCTCCTCTTCGGCGCCACGGACACCGGTCTTCACGCGCACCTGTTCCGGATCGCCGAGGACGAGCCCGACCTCACCGGCGTGCCGGACTCGCTCCTCGACCTCGTCCGCGAGTGCCTGGACAAGGACCCGGCGCGGCGGCCCACCCCCGCCGACGTCGCCGCGCGTACGCTCACCGACCGGGCCGAGGAATGGCTCCCCGGCTCCGTCCTCGCCCAACTCGGCCGTCACGCGGCGAAGTTGCTCGACTTCGCGCCCGAGACCCGGGTCACGCAGTCGGCGGACCCGCGGATCCCGTCCCAGGCCCAGTCGGTCCCCCAATCCGTCCCGCAGCCTCCCGCGTATCCGCCGACGACGCCGGTCGACCACCGGCCGCCGCCTGGATTCGGGCCGGCCGGCGGCCCGGTGCCGGGCGGCTGGTCCCCTCTCGCGGTCCCGCCCGAGGCGCCGGGCGCCTCCCCGAAGCGGTGGCGGGGACTCGTCGCGGCCCTGCTGGCGCAGCTCCTGGTGGCGATCGGCTCGGCGGCGGCGTACGTGGCACTGCCGTCCGCGACGAGGGATCTCGGCGTCGGCGCCGACGACCTGCGGACGATGCTCGCCGCCCAGGGGCTGGCCTTCGGGGCGCTGCTGCTGCTCGGGGGGCACGTCACCGACCTCCTCGGCCGCAAGAGGACGCTGATCGTCGGCCTGTCGGGGTGCGCCGTGGCCACCGCCGTCGGCGGCGCGGCGCCCGCCACCGCGCTGTTCGTCGCGGCGCAGATCCTCCAGGGCGTGAGCGCCGCGCTGGCCTCCAGCGCCGCACTCGCCCTGGTCGTCGGCGGCTTCGGCGACCCGAAGGAACGCGGCAGGGCCTTCGGGCTCTACGCGGCGCTGGCGGGCGGCGGTCTCGCGATCGGCGACTACACGGGCGGCTGGCTGGAGGAGAACTTCGGCTGGCGCTGGTGCTTCTACGTCATCGTGCCGCTCGCCGCCCTGGCCGTCGCCGTGGCGGGCAGCCTCTCCGACGACCGGTGGGCCCGCGCCTCCGTCCGCTTCGACGTGCCGGGCACACTCCTGGGCACCGCCGGCCTCGCCGCCCTCGGCTTCGGCCTCATGGCGGGCGAAGGGTCGTCCGGCTCGGGCACGGAGGGCTGGACCGAGCCGCTGACCCTGCTCCTGCTCGTGGCCGGCGCGGTCCTGCTCGCGGTCTTCGCCCGGTGGCAGACCCGGTCGAGCGATCCGCTCGTCCCGCCGCAGGTGTTCCAGGACCGGAGCCGCCTCTACTCCCTGCTCGCCCTGCTCCTCGTGGGCACGGGCTCCTCGGCCGTGTTCCTGGTCCTGTACCGCTTCCTGAGCGGCGCCTTCTACTACCTGCCGGCCGACATCGGCATGGCGCTGCTGCCCATGGCGGCCGCCGTCCTGATCGTCTCCACCCAGGTCTCCGCCCGCCTCCAGCACCGGATCGCGCCCGGCCTCCTGATCGGGCCCGGGCTGCTCCTCGCTGCGGTCGGCACGGCCCTGCTGACCCGGCTGGACGTGGACGGCTCGTACTCCGGCCTGGTCCTGCCCCCGCTCCTCCTCATCGGCACCGGCCTCGGCCTCGCGCTCTCCCCCCTCATCGCCACCGCGACCGGCACGGCCTTCGCCCGCAACCCCGGCGGAACCGCCGCGGTCGTCCTCACGGCCCAGAACCTCGGCGGGCTCCTCGCCACGCCGCTGGTCGGCGTCCTCCTCGCCGCGGTGATCTCCGACCGGCTGAGCGGCGTCTCGGGCATCCCGGAGGAGCTGCGGACGCCGCTCGAGAGCGGCGTCCTGCTCGACCCGTACGACTTCCCCGACTCCCTGATGGACCTCGCCACCAGCACCGAAGCGGCGGTCCTCGCCGGCTACTCCGTCACCCTGTGGTGCGCGGCCGCCCTCATGCTCCTCGCGGGCCTGGTCGGCGGCCTCCTGATCACGTCGAAGGAGCCCGGGCACTAGTACTACGGGTGTCCCTTCACGTGGTCTCGGCCGGTGCGCCGTCCGGTCGGGCGGACGGCTCCCTATGATGATCGCCGCCGGGGAGCACGTGAACGCGCGTGGATCGTCGACGGCGAAAGGCTCGGGGGGAGCGGACATGACCATGCGGGTGAACGGGGTGCCGTCCGGCGGACGGGTCGGGCGCGCTCTGACGGCGACGGGGGCGGCCCTGGTCGCCCTCGGCTGGCTCGCCACCGGGTGCGTGTTCTCCGGGGACGAGAACGAAGCCATGGGAGTTGCCTGGGACACCCCCGCGGACCGCAAGGCCGAACCGCACGGCACGGGGGCCTGGCTGTCCGGCGACTCGTTGGTCCGCAGCCGCTTCGACGCGGTGACCGGGTTCGACGCCGCCACCGGCGGGCGGAGGTGGGAGTACGTGCCGCCCGGCCGCTCGTCGGTCTGCCACGCCACGGCCGACACCGCCCGCTCGGTCCTGGTCCTGGTCCGCGACGGGGACGGCGCCTCCTCCTCGGCCAAGGACACGTCCTGCACCACCGCCGTCGGCATCGACATGAAGAACGGCCGCGAGCTCTGGCAGGCCCCGCTCAGCGAGCCCGAGCCGCTCCGTTTCCAGGACTCCTCGGTCTCCGCCGGCGGCGGCGTCGCCGTGCTCCTCCAGAAGGACCAGCTGAGCGCCGTGGACATACGCACCGGGAAGCACCGCTGGAAGGCGGCCCTGCCGAAGGACTGCGTCCCGGGCCGGACCGCGGCGGCCGAGCGCCAGGTCGCCGCCTTCCTCGCCTGCGGCGGCGACGACAACCTCTGGGACGAGAAGGTCGCGGAGGACGCCGAACTGCACACCGCCGCCTTCGACCCGGCCACCGGCGCGCTCAAGTGGTCCGCTCCGCTCGGGGGCCGGCGCGCCATCGGCTACGACGCCTCCGCGGCCTTCGTGTCGGCCGACCCGGTGGTCGTGGCCGCCTCGGAATCCGGCGACGGCGACCAGGGGGCGTACTTCTCCTTCGGCAGGGACGGCCGCCCGAACCCGCCGGTCGACTTCAACGGCCCGTACGGCGAGATCAAGTTCCACAGCCGGCTCATGGCGGCGGCGGACGACCGCAGGCTCTACGTGATGCCCGAACCCCCGACGAAGAGGTCCCGTGACAGCCGCTACCACCTGACCGCCTTCGACCTGGCCACCGGGGCCCCCGTCTGGGGCGGCACCCCCGGCGACGACCGCCTCCACGGCGACAGCGGGTACCGCCTCCTCGTCCGGGACGGGAGGCTCACCGTCCTGACCTCGCACCGCAAGAACCCCTACCGCGTCCGTGTCCTCGATCCGGCCACGGGCGAGCAGCGCGAGATCTACGACCTCCCGGACGGCATGGGCTCCGTGGACGCGATCTTCACGCACCGGGACCGGCTCGTCGTCGCCCGCTACGACGCCTACGCGACCGGGTCCCGGCCCTTCACGGCCTACGAACGTCGCTGAGGTCGGTCAGGCGAGGCCGTCCCAGCCCCAGCGCGGGGTGGGGCCGGGGTCGCCGAGGTCCGTTCCCCGGGGGGAGGCGGAGACGTCCTCGGCGATGCGCGTGCCCCAGTCGAAGTACTCGATCACGCGGCGGCGCAGCAGGGCGTCGTCCGGGAGTTCCTTCTCCACGGCCGTCGTCATCAACTCCATCCAGCGCAGGCGCTGTTCCTCCGTGATGCCGAGGCCGAGATGGGCGCGGAGGAGGGCCTGGTGTCCGCCGTGCTCCGCGGTGAACGCGGCGGGTCCCGAGAAGACCTCCGCCAGCCAGACGGCCACGTGCTCGACGTGGGTGGCGGTGAAGTCGGCGAAGACGGGTGCGAGGAGGGGGTCGGCCAGGACTCCTCGGTAGAACGTGTCGGAGAGCCGGCGCAGCGCGTCGGCTCCGCCGACGGCCTCGTACAGGGTGTTCGTGTGTTCGGCGCTCATGGAAGGCCTCCGGGATCCGGGATGTGTGCTCCCAGCCTCCCCACGACGCGGCCCGGATCCAAGGATGTTCGCTCTCGGCGGGGCGTGTCGTCGTGTGCGCATCAAGTCCCTTGTGAGTGAAGCCTGTTGACGAAAGGTCTGGACCAACCTACGGTCTGCTGGAACGCGCGCGAAGCCTAGGAACACCCCACGTCCTCAGGAGCACGCATGCCAGGCCATCGGATCACCCGCGCCCTCGGAGCGGGTCTCGGCACCCTTCTCGCCGCCGCCGCCCTCGTCGCCACCACCCTCGCCCCGACCCCCGCCGCCGCGGCACCCGCGGCGGACACCTGCGCCCTCAAGCAGAGGCCCGCCGGAAAGGTGCTCCAGGGGTACTGGGAGAACTGGGACGGCGCCGCCAACGGCGTCCATCCGCCCTTCGGCTGGGCGCCCATCGACGACCCGCGCTTCGCGGCCCACGGCTACAACGTCGTCAACGCCGCCTTTCCCGTGATCCGTTCGGACGGCACGGTGCTGTGGGAGGACGGCATGGACAGCACCGTCCGCGTCTCCACCCCGGCCGAGATGTGCCGCGCGAAGGCCGCCGGAGCCACCCTCCTGCTCTCGATCGGCGGTGCCGCCGCCGGAATCGACCTCAGCTCCCGCGCCGTCGCCGACCGCTTCGTCGAGACCGTCGTGCCGATCCTCAAGACGTACAACTTCGACGGCATCGACATCGACATCGAGACCGGCCTCGTCGGCAGCGGGTCCATCGGCACCCTCTCCACCTCGCAGGCCAACCTGGTGCGCATCATCGACGGAGTCCTCGCCCGCATGCCCGCCGGATTCGGACTGACCATGGCACCGGAGACCGCGTACGTCACCGGCGGCAGCGTCGCCTACGGGTCCATCTGGGGCGCGTACCTGCCCATCGTCAAGAAGTACGCGGACAACGGCCGCCTCTGGTGGCTCAACATGCAGTACTACAACGGCAGCATGTACGGCTGTTCCGGCGACTCCTACTCCGCCGGCACCGTCGCCGGGTTCGTCGCCCAGACCGACTGCCTCAACCGCGGACTCGTGATCCAGGGCACCACCATCCGCGTCCCGTACGACAAGCAGGTCCCCGGCCTCCCCGCCCAACCGGGCGCCGGCGGCGGGTACATGGCCCCGACGGCCGTGGCCCAGGCCTGGAACCACTACGGCGGTTCCCTCAAGGGCCTCATGACCTGGTCGGCTAACTGGGACGGTTCGAAGAACTGGACCTTCGGCAACAACGTCAAGGCCCTCCAGGGCCGGTAGCCGGCCCGGCACACGAGGACGCCCCCGCCACGGCGGGGGCGTCCCCTCACCGCGGCCACCCCTGGCGCCCCGCGCGGCGGGTGTGCTTTGCTGGCTCCATGACCTTGCTCGTGATGCGCCGCCACGTGGACTACGCGCGCGTCACGACCACGTCCTGTTCGGGCTGACACCGAAGCCCTCCCCGCCGGCGTCCCGCCGCGACCCCAGGGCCTTCGCGCACCCCTCGCGTACCGCTCGCGCCCCGAGCGCCACCCCGCGCGGCCCGCCCGGCTGTCCGTCCCTCCCTGCCCCGGTGATCCGCGGCGCGGGCCGCGCACCCGTGCCACGACCCGTCTCGCAGGAGGACACATGAGTGCCCCGACCGTCCCGTCCGCCACCACCACGCCCGACTTCACCGAGGAGTGGGAGGCGTGGCACCGCGCCAAGGACGCCCGGCTCGCCGCCGAGCACGGCTTCCTCGCCATCACCGGCCTGCACTGGCCCACCGCCGAGCCGCAGCGCTTCCCCGGCGCGCCCGGAGCCTGGTCGACCGGCCCCGGAGGCGTCACCGTCGCACTCGACGAGGGGACGGAACTCGTCGTCGACGGCACCCCGGTGCGGGGGCGGTACACCTTCGGCGCGATCCCCGAGCGCGGCGGCGTCGACGCCGTCTGGGGCGACGTCGTGATCGAGGTCGCCAAGCGCGGCGGCCACCACGTGGTGCGCCCGAGGGACCCCGGGCATCCGCTGCGCGTCGCCTTCGGGGGAACCCCCGCCTACGCGCCCGATCCGCGCTGGGTGGCCACCGGCCGGTACCTCCCCTTCCCCGAGCCGCGTCCGACCACCGTCGGCGCCTCCGTCGAGGGCCTGCGGCACGTCTACGACGCGCCGGGCCGGATCACCTTCCGCCTCGACGGCCGCGAGCTGAGCCTGACCGCCTTCAACGGGCACACCCCCGGCAGCCTCACCGTGCTCTTCACCGACACGACCTCGGGCGTCACCACGTACGCGGCCAACCGGGACCTCCGCGTCGACGCCCCCGGGCCCGACGGCACGGTGGTGCTCGACTTCAACCGCGCCACCAACCTCCCCTGCGCCTACACGGACTTCGCCACCTGCCCGCTGCCCCCGGCGGAGAACCGGCTCCCCGTCGCGATCGAGGCGGGCGAGAAGATCCCCCACGAGCGGCGCGCCTGACGGCGGCGCCGGTCACGAGTGCAGGTTCTGCTCCGCCCACACGACCTTGCCGGTGACGGTGCGGCAGGAGCCCCACCGGCGGCAGAGCATGTTGATGAGCTGGAGGCCGCGGCCGCCCTCGTCGCTGAGGTCCGCGTGCTGGATCTGGGGCAGGTCGGGTCCCGTGTCCGAGACCTCGACGACGAGGCGTTCGCCGCGGAGGAGCCGGAGTTCGCCGGGGCCGTTGCCGTAGCGCAGGGCGTTGCCGACGAGTTCGGAGACGACGAGTTCGCACACGTCGGCGAGCTCCGTCAGATTCCACTCGGCGAGCTGCTCGGTGACCAGCCCCCGGGCGACCGACGCGGCGCGGCCCTCCTGCGGCAGCCGCCACACGCGGAGGTCGACCGGCGTGTCCGGGGTCCCGTCGACCCCGGACACCGCCGTCCGGACCGCCTCGGTCGCCGGGGCCGCCGTCGTGGTCGCGGTGGTCGTCGCCGTGGTCGTGGCGGTGGTCGTCGCGGTGAGGAGCACCGCCTCGTCGAACCGGGCGTCGCCGGCCGGCGCGCGCTCGACCAGGCCGCCGCCGACGAGCGCCGAGGAGCCCAGGTCGAGCGCCGCCGCGCGCAGCAGGTCCAGCTGATGGTCCAGGTCGGCGTGCCGGGACTTGATGAGGCCGTCCGTGTACATGATCAGGTCGCCGCCCTCGGGGACCGTCACGCGGACCGGATCGTACGGGATCACCCCCGCGCCGAGCGGCGCGCCGATGGGCACGTCCACGAAGTCGGCCGAGCCGTTTCCGCCGAGCAGGAGCGGGGGCAGGTGCCCGGCGCTGGCCAGCGTGTACGTGGAGTCGGCCGGGTCGTACACCGCGCAGAGGCAGGTGGCGACCTGCTCGTCCTCCAGGTCGCGGGTGGCGAGGTCGAGCCGGGCGAGGACGCGCTCCGGGGCCATGTCCAGGGTCATCAGGGTGCGCGCGACCGCCCGCAGGCGCCCCATGGTCGCGGCGGCGGGCAGGCCGTGCCCCATCACGTCGCCCACCATCAGGGCCGTACGGCCGCTGGGCAGCGCCATGACGTCGTACCAGTCGCCGCCCACCTCGTGGTGGCCCGTGGAGGGGGCGTACTCGGCGTGCACCCGCAGCCCCGGCGTGACGGGCGTCGCGCGCGGCAGCAGACTGCGCTGCAACGACACGACGTGCTCGCGCTCGCGCCCGTACAGCCGTGCGTTGTCGATGAAGACGGCGGCCTGGGAGGCCAGCTGCTCGGCGAGGGCCAGGTCCGTGGCCGAGAACGGCGGCGACCCCGCGCCGCGCACGAAGTCGGCGCTCCCCAGCAGCAGGCCGCGGGCGATCAGGGGCACCGCGAGGTAGCTGTGCACCCCGGCGGCGCGCATCTTCGTCGCGGCGCTCGCCGTCGGCGCCACCTTGATGAAGTCGTCGTGCCGCATGCGGCTCAGCAGCACCGGCTTGCCCTGTCGCAGGCAGTAGCGGTGGAGCAGCGTCTCGTGCTGCTCCTCGACGCGTACGGACGTCTCGCCGACCGGTGTCGGTTCCAGCGAGGACAGCTCCTCGACCGAGCACAGTGCGGCCGCCCGCATCGGCGGGACGCCCGTTCCGGTCCACCGCAAGCCCTCGTCGCCGCGCAGGACGCTCTCCAGGATGTCGACGGCGGCCCCGTCGGCGAAGCCCGGCACCGTGAACTCGGCGAGCTCCCGCGCGGTGCGCTCCAGGTCCAGTGTCGTCCCGATCCTCGACCCGGCGGAACTCAGCCACGCGAGCCTCCCCCGCGTGGACAGCCGGTCAAGCGGAACACCCCCGCCGCCGCGCGCGGACCGCCCGCGGCCACCCCCCGACCGGCGCACCACCGAGCCCTGTCCACCCGAAGCCCGGCTGCTCACGCGCCGCCTCCGGTTGCCGCCTTTCACTCTTTCGGCCTCCACACAGGAACTCGAACGCTCTTGCTGCACAGCATGCACCGGAAGCCGCCGGTATGCACCAGCCATGCGGAAGACGGACCCGCATGTACCCTCACGATCACACTCGGGGAGCACGGCCGCACGGCCCGTGACGGCGACGCGGTGTCGTCAGGGGGTGACGATCGGGAAGTCCGTGTCGGGAGTGTCGAGGACGGAGAGGAGGCGGGTGAGGAGGCCGGGGTCGCCGGTCATGGTGATGCCGGCGGTGCCCTTTCCGGCGAGCAGGGCGAGCAGTTGGGGCTTGGTCATCGTCATGGTCAGGCCGGCGTCGGGGCCGGGGCTGCTGCCGGTGGTCCAGGTGAGCAGGCCGTTGCCGAGGCGCAGGTGCCAGTAGTCGGCGCCGATGTGCCAGTCGACGGCGATCCGGAGCGACCAGGCCTTCGGCCCGTCGACGCGGACGGCGAGGCTGTCGATGATCTGGCCGGTCGACAGGGCGAGGTACATGTCGGGGCCGAGGGTGGCGGTGGCGTGCGGGGTGATGCCGTGGAGGAGTTCCTGGGCGCCGGTGAGGTAGAAGTTCCGCCACACGGCGTTCTCGACGGCTCGGCCCAACCGGGTGTAGAGGGCGGCGAGTTGGCGTTTGGCCCGGGTGTCCTCGGGGTCGTTGAAGACGGCGTGGCCGAGCAGCGTGACCGCGAAGCGGAGGTCGCCGCGGTCGGCGTAGTGCCGGGCGCGGGCGCGGACCGCCGCCTGGCCGCCGAGTGATTCCACCCAGCGACGGGCCTCCTCGACGGGCGGGTGCTGCCACAGGTGGGCGGGGTTGCCGTCGAACCAGCCCATGTACCGCTGGTAGACGGCCTTGACGTTGTGGCTCGGGGAACCGTAGTAGCCGCGGTTGGCCCAGACGCCCTCCAGCCGGGGCGGGAGCCGGAAGGTCTCCGCGATCTCGGTGCCGGTCAGGCCCCGGTTGATCAGCCGTACGGTCTGGTCGTGCAGGTAGCCGTACAGGTCCCGCTGGTGGGTGAGGAGCTCGACGATGGCGTCGTTGCCCCAGGTGGGCCAGTGGTGGGAGGCGAAGGCGACGTCGGCGGCCCCGGCGTAGAGGCCGATCGCCTCGGTGAGGTAGCCGGCCCAGGCGTGGGCGTCGCGCACCTGGGCGCCGCGCAGGGTGAGGACGTTGTGCATGGTGTGCGTGGCGTTCTCCGCCATGCAGACCGCGCGCAGGTCGGGGAAGAGGAAGTTCATCTCCTCCTGGCACTCGGTCCCCGGGGTCATCTGGAACCGGATGCGGACCCCGTCCAGGGTGACCTCCTCGCCGGTGGCGCCGATGAGGCGGGTGGGCGCGATGAGTCCGACGGTGCCGAGGGAGACGGTGAGGCCGAGCCCGCAGCCGACCTGCGCGGCCGCGTTCTTCGGGAGGGTCGAGCCGTACATGTAGGCGGCGCGGCGGGCCATCGCGGTGCCGACGTACACGTTCTCGCTGACCGCGTGCTCCATGAAGCCCTTCGGGGCCAGGACGGGTACGTCCCCGGCTCCGTCGGGCAGCACGCCGCGGCAGCCGCCGAAGTGGTCGACGTGCGGGTGGGTGTAGATCATGGCCCGGACCGGGCGGTCGCCGCGGTGGTCGCGGTAGAGCCGCAGGGCCGCGGCGGCGGTCTCGGCGGAGATCAGCGGGTCGATGACGATGATGCCGGTGTCGCCCTCGACGATGGTCATGTTCGACAGGTCCAGGCCCCTGACCTGGTAGATCCGGTCCGTGACGCGGTAGAGCCCCTGGCGTGACAGGAGGCGCGCCTGCCGCCACAGGCTCGGGTCGACGGTGTCGGGGGCGTCCGCGTCGTCCTTCGCTCCGGCGAGGAACCGGTAGGCGGCGGGGTCCCAGACGGTCTTCCCCGAGGCGGTGGTGAGGGGCCCGCCGGTGAAGGCCGCGACGAAGCCGCGGTCGGCGTCGGCGAAGTCGGCGTCGTCGTCGTACGGCAGCCCGTCGGTCCGCGTCGGCGTCGTCGGTCCGTCGTGGGGGAGGTGCCCGGCGAGCGCCTCGGCGGTCTGCGGGTTCAGCGAGACGGCGGCTGCCGCCGGTTCATCGGAGTCATGGCGGTGCGCACCCTTCTCGGTCGGGCGCCCACTATTGCAGTCACACTGCAATACGAGTCAAGGGGTGGGCACCTCCGGAAGGTCCGCCGCGGGCTCCGCGCCCACCCCGAGGAGCGCCCGGAGCGTGCGGCCGATCGCCGCGCGGGCCGCGGCCTCGTCGAGCCCCCGCCGGGACCGGAGGTGGTCCCAGACCGCCCACGAGGAGGCGGCCTCCACCGCGTCGAGCAGACCTCCGGCGCTCCGGGCGCCCGGCTCCGCGTCCAGCTCCGGTGCGAACATCCCGGCGAGGTCGGCCCGCAGCCATGCGTCGCCCTCGGCCATCACCCCGCGCAGTCCCGGCGAGTCCGCCTCCAGGCCGAGCCCGATCCTGCGGATCGGGGTCATCACCTCGTACATGCGGCCGCGCTGTGCCAGCAGCGCCCGCACCTTCCGCGCCGTGTCCCCGTCCGGGTCCACCGGCTCCGCGTGGGCGCGCCACCGCTCGGCCTGCCGCCGGGCGGCGGCGACGTACAGCGTCTCGCGGTCGGCGAAGTGCACGAACACCGTCCGCTCCGACACCCCCGCCCGCTCGGCGATCGCCTTCCGGGTGGGCTCCCGCCCGCTTTCGGAGACGAGTGCGAGCAGCGCGTCCACCAGCGCCGCGTACGTCCATTCCGGATCGCGTCGACGCCGGCGCCCCCGTGCGCCGGCGTCCGTCCCGTCCCCGCCTTCGGTCCCTGTGTCGCCCATCGGGTCATCGTGTCAGAGCCCGCGCCGACGACGGGCGCGCCACCTGCGGGGACGGGGTCCAGGCCCCGTCCCCGCAGGTGACGCCTGGCCCTACGTCCCGGACAGGACCTAGGGGGTGTCCCCCCGCGACGCCCGGCGTTCGTTCCTGAAGCCCGAGGCCACCACCGCGACGAGGCAGAACGCGATGACGATCTCGGCCCAGAGGAAGGCGATGTAGTCCAGGAGGGAGCCGATGGGCGGGGTCCCCGGGGCCGTGTTGCGGAAGGCCGCGAGGGCGAAGAGGGTCGCCGCCATCCAGCCGAGGGCGGGCCAGGTCAGACCCAGGCGCCGGGTGACGAGGAACCAGGCGCCGGTGAGCACCGAGAGCGCCAGCGCCCACATGGCGACCATCATGAACACGGCGAAGATGAGCACGCTGTTGGAGCGCCCGAGGTCCACGTCGAAGATCGCGGTCCCGTTCTCCGCCAGCGCGTCCACCCGGGCCGAGAAGAGGGCGTCGCCGTTGGTCAGCGTCATGTGGACGGGGACCTTCTCGCCCCCTTGCGTGGCACTGAACTCGATGGCGGCGGTGTAGGCGTCGAAGGGGTAGTCCGTGATCGAGCCGCCCGTCAGCGCGACGGGCAGGTCCTTGGTGGCGATGCGGCTGTGCGCCTTGAAGGACAGGTCGCCCCGGGTGGAGGTCGACGTCTGGAGCGTCAGATCCTCGGTGGGGGAGACGCCGCCGGCCTCGGCGAGCTCCCCGCGCGGCGTGACGAGCACGCGCAGGGTCAGCTCGCGGCCGGCGGCGTCGACACGCTGGATGGAGGCCTCGATGTCCACGCGGTCGGGCTCCGAACCACCGGCGCTGTACACCGTGTCGAGGGCTTGGCGTTCGCCGAACTGGAGCCACGTGCCGAGCACGATGGCGGCCACGATCAGGCAGCAGGCCACTACGGCGGGCAGGACCCGGCCCCGGCTCGGCTTGTGGCGTCGGATGGAGGACATGGAGGCTCCCGTGAGTCGTGGTTACGCGACCGGCTTGCCGGGCTCGTCGTGGGTGGCGCAGTGGATGCCGCCGCCTCCGGTGGCGATGGTGTCGATGCTCAGCTGCACGATCTCCCGCTTCGGGAACTGCTCCTGCAGGATGCCGCGCGCCCGGTCGTCGGCCTTCTTGTCGCCGAACTTCGGCATGTAGACGGCGTCGTTGCCGACGTAGAAGTTGGCGTACGTCGACAGGAAGTCGTCGGTGTAGCCGGTGACCAGGTCGGGGTCGGGCTGCGGGAGGTCGATGATCTCGAACTCGCGGCCCCGGGCGTCGGTCGCCTCGCTCAGCACGGACATGGCCTGGTCGGACGAGCGGGACCAGGAGTCGGCCGGCATGCCGGGGAAGGCGCGGTCCAGGAGGATGACGCCGGGCGCCGTGAACCGGACGAGGCTGTCGACGTGGGCGTCGGTGATGTCCTCGCCGCGCACGCCCTTCAGCCAGATCACCTTCTCCATGCCGAGGAGGTCCTTGAGCTCGTCCTCGATCTCGCCGCGCGACTTGCCGGGGTTGCGGTTGTCGTTGACGATCGAGCTCTCCGTGATCAGGAGCGTCCCCTCGCCGTCCGTCTCGAAGGAGCCGCCCTCGGCGACGAGCGGCGCCTGGACGCGCGGGATCCCGTACTTCCGCAGCAGGAGCTTGCCGACCTGGGCGTCGTTGTTGTGGGTCTGCTTGTTGCCCCAGCCGTTGAAGTTGAAGTCGACTCCCTCGACCTTCCCGTCCTGCTCGACGAAGACGGGGACCGTGTCGCGGGCCCACAGGTCGTCGACGGGGAGGGCGATGACCTCGACGCCGGAGCCGCACGCCTTCTGGGCACCGGCCATCTGGTCCGGCCGGGCCATCATGACGACGGCCTCGAACTCCGAGATGGCGCGGGCGACGCGTGCGATGTCCTCGCGCACGTAGGGGAGGTCGTCCTCCCAGACGGACGCGAGCGCCGGCCACGACATGAAGGTGCGGGCGTGGCTCTCCCACTCGGCGGGCATGCGGCGGTCCTCGTCCGACGGTGCGGCCTGCCCGCCGGTGGCGGTACCGGCGGAGCTGCCGGGGTCACCGGAGCCGCCGGGGCCGCACGCCGCGGCGCCGAGGGTGAGCACGCCGACTCCGGCGAGTACGCGCAGGGCCGAGCGGCGGGAGGGGAGGTCGGACATGTGGGGTCTCCGATCGTAGGCTTGCGGGACCGGGCTCCGGCGGTAGAGGGGTGTCGGTGGGGCGAGGCTCGTGGCCCGCACTGGTGCCCTGTCCAGGGACAGCGTGCACGTACCGCTCCGGGAATCGCCGGTACCGCGAAGTGGGATACGGCCTTCGTGTCGCTACTCTGACACTGACTGAATATTCAGTCAAATCTTCTGAGGTGGTGGGCGCCGGACGGAGCCGCCCCATCGGCTCCGGGCGCCGCGCGCCGGCGGTCAGTGGTCCAGCCGCTCCAGTTCCACCGTGACCGCGTCCCGCGTCAGCTCGCGGGCGTGGGCCAGCGGCAGTGCGCCGCTCAGCCAGCGCGTGCTGAGCCCCTCCAGGAGGGCGGTGAGCCGCTCCGCGGAGGCGGTGAGGGACGGCGCGGGGGCGGCCGGCCGTATCCGGCCGAGCAGGTCCGCGACGTCGTGGATCCAGGCCAGGGTGGCTCTGGCCAGGTCGCCGCGCAGTTCGGGCTCGAAGACCGCGCTGGCGCGCAGTTCGCCCCAGGCCGTACTGTTCTCGCGGACCTCGGGCAGGTCCTGGAACTCGAGCAGCAGCGTCTGCTCCAGCTCCTGCCGGGCGTCGTGCGGCCCGTCGGCGGCGTCCTCCTCCTCGGAGGTGTACCGGTCGGCCCGGTCGCTGATGAACTCCAGGGTGTTCCGCAGGATGCCGGCCCGGTCCTTGAAGTGGTAATAGATCAGTGCGGTGGACACCCCGGCCTCGGTCGCGAGCTCCTCCATGCGGAGCCCGCGTACCCCTCGCCGGGCGATGACCCGGGCGGCAGCTTCCAGGATGGCCCTACGGCGGTCCGTCGACACGTGATCCCCCTTGAAAGTGGTCTGAACCAAGAGTGTCGCATATTGACTGAATCTTTAGTTAGAGGGCACGATGCGCGAGTCCTGTCAGTCGACCGCGCCAACCGTTCCCTCCCGCGAAAGAGCCACCGCATGACCGCTCAGCTCCCCGGTGTTCAGCCCGCTCACGCGGCGCTGACGGCCGACGACCCCCGCGAGATCGGCGGCTACCGCCTCCAGGCCCGGCTGGGCTCGGGCGGCATGGGCGTGGTGTACCTGGCACACACGCCCGGCGGCCGTCCGATCGCGCTGAAGGTGGTGCGGGACGAGTTCGCGGGCGACCCCGAGTTCCGCCAGCGCTTCGCCCAGGAGGTGGCCAGCGCCGAACGCATCCACGGCCTGTTCACCGCCCAGGTGGTCGCCTCCGGCGTGGACGCCCCGACCCCGTGGTTCGCCACCGCCTACGTCCCCGGGCCCTCGCTGCACCAGGTGGTCCAGCGGCACGGCCCGCTCCCGGTGCGCACGGTCCTGCTCCTCGCGGCCGGCATCGCCGAGGCCCTCCAGGCGATCCACCGGGCCGGCGTCGTCCACCGCGACCTCAAGCCGGCCAACGTGCTGATCGCGGAGGATGGCCCCCGCGTCATCGACTTCGGCATCGCGCGCGCGGCCGACGCCACCGCCCTGACCGGCGTCGGCCTGAGCATCGGCACCGCGGCCTACATGGCCCCCGAGCAGGCGCTCGGCCACCCGGTGTCCCCGGCCACCGACGTCTTCGCGCTCGGCGCCCTCATCGCGTACGTCGCGGGCGGCGAGACCCCCTTCGGGGCCGGCCCCGAGTCAGCCGCGCTCTACCGGGTCGTCCATGAGCATCCCGACCTCGACCGGGTGCCGCACGAGCTGCGGGACCTGGTGGCCTGGTGCCTGGCCAAGCGCCCGGAGGAGCGCCCCACCACGGCGGAGCTGATGGCGGCCGTCCACGCCCACCCGCTGGTCGGGCCCCGCCCCGAGTTCGCCGAGGGCTGGCTGCCGCAGGCGATCTCCAGCGAGGTGGCGGGGCGGGTCGTGCCGTCCGGGCCGGGCACGGCGCCGCCGGTCCACGCGCAGCCCACGCTGGCGGCGGAGCCCTCGGCGGCGACTCCGGCGGAGCCCTCCCCGTCGGGGAGCGGGGCCGTACCGGCGGCACACTCGCGCCGGGCGCCGAAGCGCCGCCGCCGGCGGACCGTGACGGCCCTGGTGGTGCTCGCCGTCGTCGTCATGGCCGGCGGCGGCTACGTGCTCACCGCCCCGCAGGAGGCGAACTCCGCCGACGGCCCCGCCCCGGCCGTCTACGGCCCCGGGGGCGCGAGCGTCGAGCTGACCTCGCCGGACGCCACCTACGAGTTCGACCTGAAGGCCGGCAAGGTCGTCCCCTCGGACACCGCCGCCTGGTACCTGGCGCGCGAACGGTCCGAGTTCGTGCTCCCCGAGGACAGTGACGCCTTCGTCTCCACCGGTGACGAGCTCACCCCCGCCGACTGCGTCAAGGGGATCGAGACGGAGCCGGTGACCAAGGTCGCGTTCGAGGACGTGGCCGACGAGCGCCCCTTCTGCGTCCGCAGCGCCGACGGCCGCGACCTCGTCGTGGTGCGCCTGGTCGAGGCCCAGCCCGACGGCGGCCCCGTCACGGCGGCCTTCGACCGCTACCGCCGCGCCTAGGAGGTGTCTTCCCGATCGTGCCGGGCCGCCGGGCCGCCGGGCCGCCGGGGCGCCCCGGCGGGGCCATGGTCATTTCAAGATCATTGACTGAAATTTCAGTCTGCGACAGCATGCGGGGGAACACCAGCCTCCACTTTCCTCACGCAGGAGTTTCCATGGATACGCCCACGACCTCCCGGCGCCGACTGCTCCAGTTCGGCGCGGCGGCACTGCCCCTCGCAGCCCTCGGGTCGGCCGTGCCCGCCGTGGCCAACGCCGCCACCAGCGCCTCGGCGGCGACGCTGCGGATGCCCGCGGAGACCGACCGCCACGTCCGGACCTTCATGGCCTGGCCCGCGCTCTCGTCCGTCTGGGGCTCCCAGCTCGCCGGCGTCCGCCGGGACATCGCCAGGGTCGCCGACGCGATCTCCCGCTACGAGCCGGTCGTCGTGCTCGCCCGGCCCAGCCAGGCGGCCGACGCCCGGTACTACTGCGGAGCCGGCGCCTACTACGGCATCGAGGTCCTCGACATACCCAACGACGACCTGTGGATCCGGGACTTCGGCCCGACGTTCGTCGTCGCCCCCGGCGCCCTCGCGGGCGTGGACACCCACTTCAACGGCTGGGGCAACAAGCAGACCCACGCCAACGACGCCGTCGCCGCCGCGACCCTGCTCGGCCAGTACGGCGTCCCGCGCGTCCAGGCCGGATTCGTCGGCGAGGGCGGCTCGCTGGAGACCGACGGCCAGGGCACCCTGCTCGCCACCGTCAGCTCCCTCGTCAACAGCAACCGCAACCCGGGCATGAGCCAGGACCAGG
The DNA here is from genome assembly GCF_042262805.1 of Streptomyces sp. NPDC056361. Taxonomy (NCBI): domain Bacteria; kingdom Bacillati; phylum Actinomycetota; class Actinomycetes; order Kitasatosporales; family Streptomycetaceae; genus Streptomyces; species Streptomyces sp. NPDC056361. Next base: position 65,918 of record NZ_JBHJQI010000019.1, on the reverse strand, counting down.
TCGAGCAGGCGATGAAGTCGGCGCTCGGCATCGACAAGGTGATCTGGGTGCCCGGCCTCGCCGGCCAGGACATCACCGACTGCCACATCGACTGCCTCGCCCGCTTCATCGCACCCGGCAAGGTCATGCTCGACCAGCCCGGCCCGCGCACCGACGCCAAGTGGGTCGCCGTCTACAACGAGACCAAGAAGATCCTGCAGAGCTCGACCGACGCGCAGGGGCGCCCGCTGACCATCACCGAACTCCCCGGCCCGGACCGCAAGGAAACCCGCGTCGGAACCGCCAACAGCTCCTTCCTGTCCAGCTACACCAACTACTTCACCGCCAACGGGGCCGTCTTCGTGCCCCAGTTCGGCGACGCCGTCGCCGACGGCACGGCCTACGCCATCCTCCAGGCCGCCTACCCCGGCCGGAACGTCATCCAGCTCGACATCGACAAGATCGCCGGCGGCGGTGGCGGCATCCACTGCGCCACCCAGTCGCAGCCCGTCGTGCCCCCGGCCGTCTGACCCGGCCGACACCGAACGACCCGCCGGTCGCCGCCCACGGGCGGCGGCCGGCCATGTGGAGAGAACGTGATTCGACGCCGGGTGATCCCGCTGCTCGCCGATCTGGTGCTGATCGCCGTGACCGGGGCGACCGTCGTGCTCCTGCTGGACTGGGACAGCTGGAGTTCCGAACAGGGAGCGCTGTTCGGAACCGCGGGCCAGCTCGGCACGGCCGGAGGCGCCGTCGCGGCGGTACTCGTCCGCCGGCGCCTGCCCGCCGCCGCGCTGGTCGTCGCGGCCACGCTCATGGCGTTCGAACCGCTCACCGGCGGAGCGCTGACGGCCGTGGCCTACACGGCGGGCCTGCACTGGGCCCGCGTCCGCCACCGCGTCGTCGTCCTCACCGTCTCCCTGACCGTGCCCCTCGCGGTCACCGTCGCCCACTCGGCCGTCGAGCCCGCGCCGATCCTCGAGTACGACGTGATGGTCGTCCTCGTCACCGGCATCGTCTGCGGCGTCCTGCCCGGCCTCGCCGGAGCGCTGGCCGGTCAGCGCGAGCGGCTGGTGCGGGCCCTGGAGGAGCGCAACGCCTTCCTGGAGCACGCGCACCGCTCGGCGGAGGAGCAGGCCAGGTCCCGCGAGCGCTCGCGGATCGCGGGCGAGATGCACGACCTGCTCGGCCACCGCCTGAGCCTGATCGCCCTGCACTCCGGCGGCCTAGAGATGGCCGGCGAGACCGGAGACCCCGAGGTGCGGCGCAGCGCCGTGCTGGTGCACAGCACGGTACGGCTGGCCATGGCCGAACTCCGCGACGTCCTGGGCGTCCTGCGAGCGGAGGACCCGCAGTCGGCCACGTCCGAACCCCTCACCGCGCGGACCGGCACGCACGCGGACGTCGCCGCCCTGGTCGCCCAGTCCCGTACGGCCGGCATCGCGGTCCGTCTCGACTGGGCGGGGGAGGACCTCACGGGGGAGAGCCCCACCGCCCGCCGCGCCGTGGACCGGGTGATCCGCGAGGCCCTCACCAACGTGCACAAGCACGCCGCCGCGGCGGAGGTACGGGTCGCCGTGCACCGGGAGCAGGGGCAGGTACGGGTCGACGTCCGCAACGGACCCGAGGACACCGGCGCCCGACCCGTCCGCCTCCCCGGCGGCGACCTCGGGCTCGTCGGCCTGCACGAGCGCATCCGGCTGCTCGGCGGCACGCTGAGCGCCGGCCCCGAGGACGGCGGCGGCTACGCGGTCGACGCCCGCATCCCCCTGCGCACCGGCCCCGCCGCGGCGACCACCCCCGCCCCCGCGGGACCCCGGCCCGTGTCGGCGGTGCGGAGCTGGTGGCACGGGCTCGCCCGCTCCGCCGGCCTGACCCTCGGCGTCGCCGGCGTCGTCGCCCTGCAGTTCGTCACCCTCGCCTTCGTCCCGTACCCGGAGGTCGACGAGTCGTACGACGGCGAGGACGCCGTCGTCTCGTCGCCCCCCTTCCCCCACACCCCTTGAGGCTCCCGCAGTGATTCGTGTTCTCCTCGCCGACGACCAGGAGCTGGTCCGCGCCGGCATCCGGCTGGTGCTCAAGCACGCCGACGACATCGAGGTGGTGGCCGAGGCGTCCGACGGCCGCGAGGCCGCCGCGCTCGCCGTCCGGCACCAGGTCGACGTCGCCATGCTCGACATCCAGATGCAGGGCACGGACGGGCTCAGCGCGGCCGAGCGGATCGCCGAGCGGGCGCCCTCGGTCCGCGTGGTCATGCTCACCACCTTCGGCGAGCACGCGTACGTCGACCGCGCGCTGAAGGCCGGCGTGACGGGATTCCTCCTCAAGGACAGCACCCCGCAGGAACTCATCCAGGCGGTCCGCCGGGTCGCCTCCGGCGCGCCGGTCGTGTCCCCCCAGGTCACCCGGCACCTCATCGACCGCTACCTCGACCACGGCGAGGAGGCGGCCGATCCCCGCATGAGCCGCATCGCCGAACTCACCAGCCGCGAACGCGAGGTGCTCGCCATGGTCGGCACCGGCGCCTCCAACGCGGAGATCGGCAAACGGCTGCACCTGGGAGAGGGCACGGTCAAGGGGTACGTGAGCCGCATGCTGACCAAACTGAGCTGCGACAACCGCGTCCAGGCGGCCATCCTGGCGCACGACGCCCGACTCCTCCACGGCGAGCGCTGACCCAGGGATCCGGCGAAGGGGCCGGGCCGTCGACGCCGACGGCCCGGCCCCTCCGCGTGTTCAGCTCCCGGGCGGCCGGGAGGACGGCGGCGACGAGACCTCCGCCGAGGGGCCGACCGTGGGCGCGGCCGTCGGCCCGGGCGTACGGGCCCCCGCGTCGGCCCCCGTGCCCGGCCCCGCCCCGGCCTCCGGAGTCCCGGGCCGCTGCTCCGCCGGCACCTCCCTCCCCGGGTCCGCGTCCGAGGCGGGCGGCGTCTGCACGTTCGCGGCGCTGACCGCGAGGAAGACACCGGCGGCCCCGGCGACGACGGTCTTGGTGACGAGTGCGGCCCAACGCATCAGGACCTCCTCCTGGTCTTGGCGGGGGCGGTCACCAGGCCGTGACCGGTGACGTTCTGGATCTGGAGGCCCGGCCGCGCGTTGACCTCCAGGATGAGGGGCCCGCGGTCCGCGTCGACGACGATGTCGGCACCCAGGTAGTGCAGGCCGGTCGCCGCCGCGCAGCGGCTCGCGGCGTCGAGCACCTCGGGCCAGTGCGGAACGGTCGCGCCGATCAGCCGCTCGCCGGTGTCCGGGTGCGTCTCCGTCGACTCCTTTCCGACGAGCGCGTGCGTGATCCGCCCGGTGGGCAGGTCGACGGCGGCGCCGATGGCCTTCTGGTGCAGATTGGCCCGCCCGCCGCTGAACCTGGTCGGCAGCCGCAGCATCGCCAGCCGGGGCCTGTCGCGGTCGCAGATCACCCGGATGTCCGGCAGCCCCTGGTGGGAGAGCCGGGCGAGGTCGGGGTGGGCCCGGATCAGGGGCTCGAACAGGGCCCAGTCGGTGGGGCGCGGCGAGAAGTCCCCGTCCAGGATGCGGCGCAGCTGGTCGGCGACCAGCTCCTGCGAGATCCGTTTGCCGGAGGACGACCTCCAGTGCCTGCGGCCCCGGCCGAAGGCCAGCAGGATGCCGTTGCCGCCCAGGCCCTGGTTCGGCTTGAGCGCCCACGTGTCGGGCAGGCCGTCCCAGTCCAGGGAGTTGATCTCCCGCCGCGAGCGCAGCAGTGCCAGGGTGGGGGAGGTGGGCGCGCCGACCGCCGCCAGCGCCTCCTTGGTGGCGTGCTTGTCGTTGACGAGCCGGATGGCCGCCGACGAGTTGTGCCGGGCGATCCGCGCGTTGCGCAGGTTCATGCCCATGACCGGGTCCCAGCCGCGGAGCCGTATCACGCCGCGCCCTCCTGGGCCTTCGCCGCGGGGGCGAACCGGAAGAGCTCATTGAGCCGCAGCCCGCGGTACGTCCCCGCGACCGCCGTCCACACCGCGCACACGAGCGCCAGCTGGAGCGGCACCGCCTCCGCGATCTCCCGCACGTACGGCGTCAGGAGGAGCAGCGCCACCAGGACCGCCGTGCCCATCGTCAGGGCGGCGCCCACGACGGCGGCCTTGACGCCGTCGAGGTCCCACGCCTCCCACAGCCGCTCGGTGACGATCGCGGTGACCACGACCGGCAGCGACATGCCCCACGAGTCGGAGAGCCCGAAACCGCCCAGGGCGAGCTGCGAGGCGATCAGACCCGAGGTGACCACGGCGATCAGCACGCCGAGCCGGGCGACCCGCGGCAGGTGCAGGCGCCGCAGCAGCGGCTGCATGGCGAACCCGAGCACGAACATCGCCAGCGTCAGGGGTACGCCGAGGGGCAGGCCGGCCTGCGCGTACGCCAGGGCGAGCAGCACCGGACTGAACGTGCCGAGGGTGTTCAGCCCGACGACCACCCGCAGCACCACGATCAGCAGGCCCGCCAGGGGCAGCAGCGCCATCATCGACACGGGGTCGATCGCCGGCGCCTTGCTGAACAGGATCCGCAGGGCCGACGGCGCGGCCGTGGAGTCGGGCTGCGTGAGGAGCCGCTTGCCCACCGCCACCTGGAGCCCCTGGACCTCCTGGCGGCCGAGCAGGACGGGGGTCTCGCGCTTCGAGCGGTTGTTGACGCTGAGCTTCGCGACGAACGACCGGCCGGCCAGCCGCATCGAGGTGTCGATCACCGGGCGCTTCTCACGGCCCAGGGCCGAGGCCACGGTGATCCTGGGCGCCGCGGCGAGGTCGAACCCGAGCTCCTTCGCCAGGGCCGTGTCCACCGACGACGCCGACGCACCCGTGTCGATCAGGGCGAGGACCTCGGACGACGCGCCCGACGGTCCCGTGATGCGCACCATCTCCCGCTCGCCGACGACCTCCCCCGACCGGCTCAGCGGCCGGTCGGGCGAACCGATCACGCTCATCAGCAGGCATGCCACACCGGCCACGGCCGCGAGCACCTTCACGAACACCGGCACTCTCATGCGCCCACCGGCGTGGGCGCCGACCGCCCGGTCCCCTCTCCCCGCGCGTGCTTCGTACTTCTGGTCGTACTTCTGGAGGTCATGCATGAGGACAGCCTTGGACAGCGGACCCGGCGCCCGGTAGTACCGATCGGCCGGATCGGGGCAACGAAAGTCACCCCGCGGGATCCCCGGCCCGGAGGGTGCGTCAGGGCCGCGATTCCGGTGGGGGGAAGCGCCGGGTAGGGTTCGGGCCATGGCGTCTCGCAGCACTCAGATCCTCGAAGCAGCCGCCCGGGTGATCGCCCGGCGCGGTGTCCGCGGCCTGCGCGTGGAGGAGCTCGCCGCAGAGGCGGGCGTGTCCACCGCGCTCATCTACTACCACTTCAAGGACCGCGCGGGGATCCTGAGCAAGACGCTCGAGTTCATCAACGACCGCGCCGACCGCTACACGACCGAGCGCGACCCGGACGCCGAACCGCTCGGCCCGCGCGAGGAGCTCGACCAGACGCTCCTCCTCGAACTCCAGGACTCGACCGAAGTCAGGGAGAACAGCACCGCGTGGGGCGAGTTGCGCGCCAGCGCCGTCTTCGACGACCTCCTGCGCGAGGACCTGGCGAGGGCCACCCTCACCTGGGTCCAGGAAGTCGCCTCCCTCCTCGGCCAAGTCCAGCCCATGGCCCCGGCCGTCGCCCTCACGGCCTCCGCCGAACGCCTCACCGCCCTCCTGGAGGGCCTCAGCATGCGCTGGCTCAGCGGCACCCTCCAGCTCGCCCACGCCCGCACCCTGATGAGCGAGGCCATCGACGCCGAGATCGTCCTGCTCGGCCGCTAGACCTCCGCTGCTGGACCTCCGCCGTTAGACCTCCGGCGCCTCGTCGGCGGGGCCGCCGCGGGCGGTGCGGCCCGGCAGGGTCACCCGGACCGTGAGCCCGCCGCCGGCGCGCGCCGTCGCGGTGACCGCGCCGTGGTGGGTGAGGGCGACCGCGCGGACGACGGCGAGGCCGAGGCCCAGGCCGTGGCTCCGGCGGTCGGGGCCGCGGTGGAACGGCTCGAAGAGGCCGGGGACGTGGGCGGGGTCGAGTACGGGGCCGGTGTTCGCGACCTCGACGAACGCGAGCCCGTCGTGCGTGCCGGTCGTGATCGTCGCCGTACCGCCCGGGTGGTTGTGACGTACGGCGTTGGCCAGCAGGTTCAGCGCGACCTGGCGGAGCAGGGAGGGGTCGCCCGCGGCCGGCGCGGGTGAGAGGCGCGCGGTGACGCGGACCTCGGTGGTGCGGGCCTCGTCGGAGAGGTCCCGCAGGGCGTTCCCGGCGAGGTCGGCGAGGTCGACCGGATGGGGCGTCAGAGGGGCGCTCTCGCCGCGGGCCAGGGTCAGCAGCGCGTCGATGAGGCGCTCGGTGCGGGCGTTGGCGTCCAGCGCGCGCCGTAGCGCGGGTTCCAGGTCGGCGGGGACGCGGCCCTGGGCCAGCGGGATCTCGAGCGCGGTGCGCTGGAGGGTGAGCGGGGTGCGGAGCTCGTGCGAGGCGTGGGCGGTGAAGTGCCGCTGGGCGGTGAAGCTGCGGTCGAGGCGGTCGAGCATGGCGTCGAAGGTGTCGCCGAGCTCGCGGACCTCGTCGTGCGGTCCGGTGAGGCCGAGCCGTTCGTCGAGGGTGCTGCCGGCGCTGATGCGGCGGGCGGCCGCCGTGACGCGGGTCAGCCGGTGCAGTGACCGGCGCCCGGCCCACCAGGCGAGCAGCGCGGCGAGGGCGGTGAAGACGGCGAGCAGGAGCAGCGACCGTACGAGCAGTTCGTCGAGCACCCTGTCCTGGAAGTCCTCGAAGGCCTCGGCGGGCGTGGTGGCCATCGCCGGCGAGGAGTCCGGCGGCAGCGGGGCGGGGCTCGCCGCCGGGTCGGCGGCGCCGGTGGTCAAGGCGGCCGGGGGCACGGCTGCGTCCGGCGGGACGAGGACCGAGCGGTTCGCCTCGATGAGCTGCCGCGAGCTCAGCCAGTTCAGGAGGAGCAGCCCCGCGCCGAGGACCACGAAGACCGAGGTGGTGACCAGGGCCAGCCGGCCGCGCAGCGGCAGCCGGTACGGAGCCGGTCGGCGGGCGGCGAGACGCCGGAGCGGCGAGGGGTGACGGTCGGCGCGGGGCCGGTCCGGACGCCGGAGCGGCGAGCGGAGACGGTCGGCGCGGAGCTGGTGCGGTGAGGTGCGGTCGGCGGCGCCGTGCGGGTCCCGGCCGTTCACAGCCGGTACCCGAAGCCGGGGTCGTGGCTGATCGGCGAGGGTTCGCCCAGCTTGCGGCGCAGCGCGTGCACCGTGACGCGGACGGCCGTGGTGGCCGGGTCGAGCGCCGCGTCCCACAGCCGGTCCCTCAGCTCCTCGGTGCTGACGGGCGCGCCGTCGGCGGCCAGCAGCAGCTCCAGCACGCCGAGTTCCCTGGGCGTCAGCTTCAGCGGGCGGCCGTCGCGCTCGGCGACGCGGCGGACGGTGTCCAGACGGATGCCGTGCCGGGTGAGCACGGTCGCGGTGCCGGTGGGGGCGCGCCGGCCGAGGGCCCGGAGCCTGGCGACCAGTTCGAGGTACGAGAACGGCTTGGCCATGTAGTCGTCGGCGCCCTGGCCGAGCCCGTCGACCAGGTCCGAGAGGGCTCCGGCGGCGGTGAGCATGAGGATCCTGGCCGGGTAGCCGGCCGTGTCGAGTGCCCGGCAGACGGCGTCCCCGCTCAACACGGGCAGGTCCCGGTCCAGGATCAGGACGTCGTACGCGGCGGCCGCCGTCATCTCGAGCGCCCGGGCGCCGTCGTGGGCGACCTCGCAGACCATGCCCTCCGCCCGTAGCCCCTCGGCGAGCATCGCGGCCAGCTCCGTCTCGTCCTCGACGATGAGCACGCGCATGCCATTCCCCTCCAGTCGTCCGGGCCGCACGCGGTCCCGGCCGCGAACTGCCTGGTCGAGCATGCCCTCGGGGACGTTAACCGGCGGTTAGGCACGCACTCACCGACGGCTCACCGGACGCTTCGTAGAACTGCTGTACGTCATCGTCGAGAACCAGCAGGGAGCAGCACATGCGCAGTCGTACCGGACGGGCACTCGCGGCGGCGGTCGCCGTCACCGTCGCCCTCCTGACGAGCGGTTGTTCCGCGGAGGACTCCGCGCCCCGGGTCGCCGGGGACGACGGGTCGCGTGCGAGCGGGCCGCAGGACGACAACGCGGTACGCAGGGCCTGGGTGACCTGCATGCACGCGCAGGGGCAGAACCAGGTCCAGCAGGACGAGGAAGGCAACATCTACACACCGGCCGCCGGGGTCGGCACCGAGGGAGACGTCGCCGGTTACGAGGCGGCGGCCAAGGTCTGCGACGCGAAGAACCCCGGCATCCACCAGGCCACCGAGAAGACCCACCGGAAGTTCGTGGACCAGGCGCGCGCCTGGGTGGCGTGCGGCCGTAAGAACGGCTACCCCGACCTGCCCGACCCCGACCCGAAGACCGGCATCCTCCAGATCCCCCGGGCGGCGTTCGACGCGGCCAAGTGGGACGCGATCCAGCCGGCCTGCAGCAAGCTGCCGGCGCCCAGCTACCAGATCGGCCAGTGACCGTGTCCCAGCCCGTACGGTCCACGGACCCCATCGCGCCTTCCTCCGCCGACGTTCCGACCGCTTCCGCTTCCGCTTCCGCTTCTCCTTCCGCCTCGACCGCCTCCGCCTCCGCCGACGTTCCGCCCGCCCCCGCCCCCACCCGGCGCGGGCGCCGACGGATCCTCGTCCCGCTCGTCCTCGTCGCCGCGGTCGGCGGGGCCGCCGCGCTGGGCGCGACGCGCCCGTGGGAGCGCGGGAGCGCCGTCGCCGAGCAGCCGACCCTCCGCCACGGCACCGCGGTGGTGGAGAAGGGGTCGCTGTCCAGCGGCATCCAGGTCGCGGGGACGCTCGGCTACGACGCCCTCACCCCCGTCGTCGCCTCCGGCCGCGGCACGTACACCGCGCTGCCGGCCGTCGGCTCCGTCGTGAAGGCGGGCGGGCGGCTGTACGAGGTCGACGGGCGCCCCGTCGTCCTCATGACGGGGGACCGGCCCCTCTGGCGCGACCTGGGTCCCGGAGTCGACGGCCCCGACGTCCGGCAGCTGGAGCGCAACCTGGTCGCGCTCGGGCACGCCGACGGCCTCGGCCTCGCCGTGGACGGGAAGTTCACCGCCGCCACCGCCGCCGCCGTCAAACGCTGGCAGCGGGCCCTGGGCGTGAAGCCGACCGGAACCGTCGAGCTCGGCGGCGTCGTCATGCTGCCGCGGGCCACCGTGCGGGTGCACCAGGTCGCCGCGCAGCTCGGGTCGCCCGTGGGGTCGACCGCGGCCCTGACGGTGAGCGGCACGGACCTCGTCGCCGTCGTGCGGCCCGCCGAGAACCAGCTGTCCCGGTTCAAGCCCGACGGCAAGGCGGTGGTGAGGCTCGCCGAGGGCGGCACCGTCCAGGGCCGGATCCGCTCCCTCATCCGCGGGGGAGGCGGGGAGGGCGACGGGGAGTCCGGCGGCTCCGGCGGCGACCGGCAGAAGACCGTCGTCACCGTCGCGCTGGACGACCAGGGCGCGGCCGGGCGGGCCGGACCCTCCACCGTGACGGTCAACGTCGTCGGCGACACCGCCACCGACGCCCTCATCGTCCCCGTCACCGCCCTGCTCGCCCTGGACGGCGGCGGCTACGGCGTCAAGGTCGTCACCGGCACCACCAGCCGGCTGGTCGAGGTGCGCCTGGGCCTGGTCGCCGACGCCAGGGCCCAGATCACCGGGGACGTGAAGAGCGGCGACCAGGTGGTGATCCCCACGTGACCGCGCCACCGACACAGGACCGCGCCCCCGTCCTCGAACTCGCCGGCGTCACGAAGGAGTACCCGGGATCGCCTCCGCTGCGCGTGCTGCACGGCATCGACCTGACCGTCGAGGCCGGCGAGCTCCTGGCCGTGGTCGGCCCCTCGGGCTCGGGCAAGTCCACCCTGCTCGCCCTCCTCGGCTCGCTCGACCGGCCCACCGCCGGCCGGCTCCGCTTCGAAGGACGCGACCTGGCCGGCCTCTCCGACACCGAGCTCGCCGCGGTTCGCGCGCACCGGATCGGCTTCGTCTTCCAGCAGTTCTTCCTGCTCTCCGGGCTGACCACGGTCGAGAACGTCGCCACCGGCCTCCTCTACAGCGGCGCCCCCGCCGCCCGGCGGCGCGAGGCGGCCGTCGAGGCACTGCGCGAGGTGGGCCTCGGGCACCGCCTCCGGCACCACCCCGACCAGCTGTCCGGAGGTGAGAAGCAGCGCGTCGCGATAGCCCGCGCCCTCGTCGGCCGCCCCGCGCTGCTGCTCGCCGACGAACCCACCGGGGCGCTCGACAGCGCCTCCGGCGCCGCCGTCGTCGACCTGCTGCGCGCCCTGAACGCCCACGGCACCACCGTCGTCGTCATCACCCACGACCGCGACCTCGCCGCCTCCTTCCCCCGGCGCATCGGCATCCACGACGGACGCGTCGACTTCGACGAACGCCGCCCGCATCCCGCAGGAGCCGCCCCGTGACATCCCCCCAGCGCCGCACCCGGCTGCGCCCGACGGACCTGCTGCGCCTCGGCATGATCGGGCCGCGCACCCGCAAGACGCGCTCCGCGCTCTCGGCCCTCGGCATCTGCCTGGGCATCGCCGCCGTCATCGCCGTGACCGGCATCTCGTCGTCCAACCAGGCGCACCTGCTGGCCCGCCTGGACCAGCTCGGCTCCAACCTGATCAGCGTGTCCCCGGGGAAGGACACCGAGCAGCGGCCCGTGCCGCTGCCGCCCACCGCGGAGAAGATGCTGGCCGCCATCGCCCCGGTGCGGCAGGTCACCGCGACCGGGGCGACCGAGGCCGAGGTCTACCGCAACGATCTGGTGCCGAAGGAGCAGTCGGGTGGCATCAGCGTGCTGGCCGCCCGGCTGAACCTGCTGGACGTGCTGCACGCCACCCTGCGGAGCGGGCGGTGGCTGGACGCGGCGGCCGAGCGCCTTCCGGTGACCGTCCTGGGCGACCAGGCCGCCGAGCGGCTGGGCGTGACCGCGCCGGGCGAGCGGGTGTGGCTGGGCGGGCAGACGTACGTCGTCCGGGGGATCCTGGCGCCGAACGACCTGGCTCCCGAGCTCGGCACGGCCGCCCTGGTGGGCTGGCCGCAGGCCATGAGGCACCTGGGCGCGGACGGCAGCGCGGCCACCGTCTACCTGCGGTCCCATCCCGAGCGGGTGCCGGACGTGCAGGCGGTGGCCGGGGCCACCGCGAACCCGGCGGCCCCGAGCATGGTCGCGGTGAGCCGGCCGTCCGACCTGCTCACGGCCCGGAGCGAGGCGAAGGGGGCGCTCACCGGTCTCGTCCTGTCCCTGGCGGGGGTCGCCCTGCTCGTCGGCGGTGTCGGGATCGCCAACACCATGGTGGTCGGCGTGATGGAGCGCCGGGGCGAGATCGGGCTGCGCCGGGCGCTGGGTGCCCGGGGCGGGCAGATCGCCGCGCAGTTCCTCCTGGAGGCCGTCCTGATGGGGTTCATCGGCGGGCTCGGCGGCCTGGTCGTCGGCGGTCTGGCCGTCTACGGCTACGCGCTCGCGCAGGGATGGCCGGTCTCCGTGCCGCTGTACACGATCGTCGCCGGCCCGTCGGTCTCGGTCCTGGTGGCCGCCGTCGCGGGGATCTATCCGGCGCTGCGGGCGGCCGGGGCGTCGCCGACGGACGCCCTTCGTTCCGCCTGAGTTCTCCTCGATCTTGACTGACATTTCAGTCAGGTGTCACAGTGTGCCGCACACCCGCTTCCGGCACGCCGGAGAAAGGAAGGGACACCATGCGTGTGACCAGGCCCGCGCGTCAGGGGGCGGCATGCCCCTGACCCCCACGGAGCGCGACCGGCTGCTGCTCTTCACGGCCGCCCAGCTCGCGCGGACACGCCTGGAGCGCGGGTTGCGGCTCAACGTGCCGGAGGCGACCGCGCTGATCGCCGACACGGTGTGCGAGGCCGCGCGCGACGGCCTCCACCTGGCCGAGGCCCTCGATCGCGGCCGTGGTGCCCTCGGTCCGGACGACGTGCTCCCCGGCGTCACCGACATCGTGACCGAGATCCAGGTCGAGGCCGTGTTCGAGGACGGCACCCGGCTGGCGGTCATCAGCGCCCCGTTCGGCGACGTGGAGCACGACGACGGCGGCCCCGGGGCCGTCCTGCCCCACGCCGACGTGCTGCCGGAGCCGGAGCCGGAGGTCCGGCTGTGGGTCCGCAACGCGGCCGCGGTGCCGGTGAGCGTGACCTCGCACTTCCACTTCTTCGAGGCGAACCCGCGCCTCGACTTCGACCGGGCCGCCGCCTACGGCATGCGGCTCGCGGCCGCCGCCGGGTCGTCCACCCGGTTCGACCCCGGCGCCGTCGTCGAGGTCGGGCTCGTCCCGATGGGCGGGGACCGGATCGCGATCGGCTTCGCGGGCCTGGTCGACGGGCCGCTGGACGCGCCCGGGGCGAAGTCCGAAGCCCTGCGCCGCGCCGCCGCCTGCGGCTACCTGGGCGCGAAGGGGGTGGAGTGATGAGCAAGCCCACGCGGCACGGCGACCACTGCGCGCCGGGCGAGAGCCGGCACATCGACCCGCAGGAGTACGCCGCCGTGCACGGACCCCGCGCGGGGGACAGGGTCCGACTCGGCGACTCCGGGCTCGTCGTGCGGGTGGAGTCGGACGCGCAGGCGTACGGGGACGAGTTCCTGGCCGGCTTCGGCAAGACGGCCCGCGACGGCATGCACCTGAAGGCCGCGGCCGTCCGCGAGACCTGTGACGTCGTGATCACCAACGTCCTGGTGATCGACGCCGTGCTCGGTATCCGCAAGGTGTCCATCGGCATCCGCGAGGGCCGCATCCACGCGATCGGGCGGGCCGGCAACCCCGACACCCTCGACGGCGTCGACGTCGTCGTCGGCACGGGCACCACGATGATCCCGGGCGAGGGCCTCATCGCCACGGCCGGCGCGATCGACACCCACGTCCACCTCCTGTCGCCCAGGATCATGGAGGCCTCGCTCGCCAGCGGCGTCACCACGATCATCGGACAGGAGATCGGCCCGAGCTGGGGCGTCGGCGTGAACTCCCCCTGGGCCCTGAACCTCGGCTTCCAGGCCTTCGACGCCTGGCCGGTGAACATCGGCTTCCTCGCCCGCGGCTCCGCCTCCGACGAGGCGCCCCTGGTCGAGGCCCTCGCCGAGGGTGGCGCCTGCGGTTTCAAGGTCCACGAGGACATGGGCGCCCACACCCGGGCCCTGGACACCGCGCTGCGGGTCGCCGAGGAGCACGACGTGCAGGTCGCCCTGCACAGCGACGGCCTGAACGAGTGCCTGTCGGTCGAGGACACCCTGCGCGTCCTGGAAGGCCGTACGATCCACGCCTTCCACATCGAGGGCTGCGGCGGCGGACACGTCCCCAACGTCCTCAAGATGGCGGGCGTGCCGAACGTCATCGGATCCTCCACCAACCCCACCCTGCCGTTCGGCCGCGACGCCGTCGCCGAGCACTACGGGATGATCGTCTCCGTCCACGCGCTCAAGACCGACCTGCCGGGCGACGCCGCGATGGCGCGCGACCGGATCCGGGCCGGGACGATGGGCGCGGAGGACGTCCTGCACGACCTCGGCGCGATCGGGATCACCTCCTCCGACGCCCAGGGCATGGGAAGGGCCGGCGAGACCGTACGCCGGACCTTCGCGATGGCCGGGAAGATGAAGGCGGAGCTGGGCCCGCTGGAGGGCGACGGCGCGCACGACGACAACGCGCGCGTGCTGCGCTACATCGCCAAGCTGACCATCAACCCCGCCATCGCCCACGGCCTCGCCCACGAGGTCGGCTCGATCGAGATCGGCAAGCTCGCGGACATCGTCCTGTGGCGCCCGCCGTTCTTCGGCGCCAAGCCGCAGACGGTCCTCAAGGCCGGCTTCCCGGCCTACGGCGTCACGGGCGATCCGAACGCCGCCACGGACACCTGCGAGCCCCTGGTCCTCGGCCCCCTCTTCGGTGCCCACGGCGCCGCTCCCGCCGAGCTCTCGGTGGCCTTCGTCAGCCGCGCCGCGGCCGAGTCCGGCTCCTTCGGGGCGCCGCACGACAACCTGGCCACCCGGCGCAGGCGGGTCGCCGTGCGGGGCACCCGCGGCATCGGCCCCGCCGACATGGTCCACAACGCCCGCCTGGGGCAGGTCGACGTCGACCCGCGCAGCGGTCTCGTGACCCTCGACGGCGATCCGATGCGCTCCGAGCCGGCGCAGCAGGTGTCGCTGAGCAGGCTGTACTTCCTCTGATCCGGTCGATCGGCCGAATCCGCAAAGCTGCACCCCTCCTCTTGACTGAATTTTCAGTCGGGAGGAGGATGCTGTTCACACCGCGTACCCGTCCCGCGCTTCAGCCAGGCAGAGCCGGCCACCGCCGACGGGTACTTCTGGCGAAACGAAGAGAGACCCGTGATGACTGCATTCCGTATGCCTGCCGAGTGGTCCGCGCACGAGGGGTGCCTGATGGCCTGGCCCGTACGGGAGGACCTGTGGGACAGCGTCCTGGAGGACGTCAAGGAGGAGTACGCGAACGTCGCCCGCGCGATCAACGCGTTCGAGCCCGTGACCATGGTCGCGCCGCCCGGCCACGGCGACGAGGCCCGGACGAAGTGCGGTGACGGCATCACCGTCGTGGAGATCCCGCAGGACGACTCCTGGTTCCGCGACTCCGCCCCGATCTTCGTGCTCGACGCCGACGGCAACCGCGCCGGAGTGGACTTCCGCTTCAACGCCTGGGGCCGCAAGCACAGCCCGTACGACTCCGACGACCGGATCAGCGCCCTGATCCTGGAGCACCTCGGCGTCGAGCGCATCGCCTCCGACATGATCCTGGAGGGCGGGGCGATCACGGTCGACGGCGAAGGCACCCTGATCACCACCGAGCAGTGCCTGCTCCACCCCAACCGGAACCCCGGGATGAACCGGGATGAGATCGAGACGGAACTGAAATCCCAGCTCGGCGTGGACAAGGTTGTCTGGCTTCCGTACGGAGGCCTGCTCGACACCGAGACCGACGGGCACGTCGACGGCGTCTGCGCCTTCGCCGCTCCGGGTAAGGTCGTGGTCTCGCTGCCCGACGACCCCGCGCACCCCGACTACGCCCGGATGCGAGCCAACCGCGCGGTGCTCGAGGCCACCACCGACGCCCAGGGACGGCCGTTCGAGATCGTCGACGTCCCGCAGACGGTGTTCGTCGACATCGCCGGCGGCGAGGTCGAGGTGTCCTACCTCAACTACTACGTGGCCAACGGCGGCGTCGTCGTGCCGGTGGCAGGCCTGCCCCGGGACGACGAGGCCCTGGCGGTCATCGCAGCGGCGTACCCCGGCCGGAAGGTCGTCGGGGTGCGGGCGCCCGGCATCGCGTACGGCGGCGGCGGGGTCCACTGCATCACGCAGCAGATCCCCGCGGTCCCCGCCACCGCCTGACGAGACCGGAACGCTCCCGGAGGGCCGCACCGGCGGCCCTCCGGCCCCCGCACCCCTGACGGACATCACGGAAAGAGAGCGCGACGATGACCCCATCCCTGCCCTTCGGCAGCAGACGCCCCCGCAGCAGGCGCGGACGGATCGCCGTGACGACGGCCGCCCTCACCTCCCTCCTGGCCCTCGCGGCCTGCTCCGGCCCCCCGAAGGGCGCGGGCGTCACCGGAGGCGAGGTCAAGCTCTCCGCCTCGACGCCCCCGGCCCGCGGCCAGATCGACTCCTTCACCTGGGCCGTCTACGCCGAGCCGCCCACCCTGGACTACACGCTCGCGTTCGACTACCCGCAGAACACGATCCTGTCGAACGTGTGCGAGAGCCTCATGCGCTGGACCCCGGGCCTCACCCTGGAACCCGGTCTGGCCCGGAAGGCGTCGAACCCGGACCCCACCACCTGGGTCTACGACCTGCGCTCCGGCGTCCGCTTCCACGACGGCAAGACGATGTCCGCCGACGACGTGGTCTACAGCTTCGGCCGCCAGACCGACCCGAACAACGCCGCCGCCTGGGCCCAGACCTTCCAGAACGTCGCCTCCATACGCAAGACGGGCCCCCTCCAGGTCACCGTCAAGCTCAAGAAGCCCGACTCCCAGTTCCCCCAGTACATGGCGACCGCCGCGGGCGTCGTCGCCTCCAAGGCGGGCGTCGAGGCGGCGGGCAAGAACTACGGCACCACCGGTGACCTCGCCTGCACCGGCCCGTACAAGCTCGGCACCTGGAGCAAGGGCCAGTCGATCGAGCTCGACCGCTTCGACGGCTACTGGGGCACCAAGGCCAAGGCGAAGAAGGCCGTCTTCCGGGTCCTCACCGACCCCTCGGCCCGCACCAACGCCATGCTCAGCGGGGACGTCGACGGCGGCTACCTGATCCCCACCGAGAGCTACGGCCGCCTCCGCGACAGCGGCGTCGGCACCCTGTTCTTCGGCGAGGGCCTCAGCACGGTCAACGTCAACATCACGAACATGAAGGGCCCGCTCGGCGACCTCCGGGTCCGCAAGGCCCTCTCCCTCGCCCTCGACCGGTCCGGGTTCGTCAAGGCCGGACTCGGCGGCGCGGGCACCGTCACCTCCTCCCTCACCACCCGGGCCGCCTGGGCCGGAGCTTCCGAGCCGACCCTCAAGGCCGCCTTCGACACGCTGCCGCCCACCACCCAGGACATCGAGAAGGCCAAGGCCCTGATCAAGGAGGCCGGCGCCACCGGCAAGACCCTGACGGTCGCCACCAGCTCCATCGGCCAGGACGTCTCCCTCCTCGCGACCGCCGTACAGGCCGCAGGGAGCCAGATCGGGCTGAAGATCAACCTCAAGACGGTCGCGCCCAACGCGTTCACGGCGCTCTTCACCGACCCCGAGGCCCGCGAGGGCATCGACATGTTCCCGCTCACCCAGTACGGCTCGATCACCGACCCGCTGGACCTGCTGCAGAACTTCAAGACCGGCGCCTACATGAACTTCGCCGGCTACAGCGACAAGGAGTACGACTCCCTCGTCGAGAACGCCACCGCCGTCTACCCGCACGACGAGCGCCTGAAGATCGAGGCCGGACTGCAGGAGCGGGCCGCCGAGCAGCTGCTCTGGATCCCGGTCGCCGAGTGGCCCACCGCGGTCTTCCTCAACAAGAAGATCACCGGAGCCCCCACCACCATCGCGTACATGTACTACCCGTGGGCCGCCGACGTCGGCGCGGCCGAGGCCGGAGCCACGCAGTGAACTTCCTGAGATTCGCCGCGCGCCGGGTGGCGGAGATGGCCGCCACCCTGCTCGCCGCGTCGTTCGTCGTCTTCGGCGCCATGTACCTGGCGCCGGGCAACCCGGCCAGCTTCCTGCTCTCCGGCCGCTCCGCCTCGCCGGAGGCCCTCGCCGCGATCAACGCCCAGTACCACCTGAACGACCCGTTCTTCGTCCGCTACCTCAGTTGGCTCGGCGACATCCTGCAGGGCGACTTCGGGCGCTCCATCACCTACCGCACCGACGTCTCCCGGATCCTGGCCGACCGCCTCCCCACCACGCTGCTGCTCGTCGCGATGGCGCTGGTCGTGGTCGTGGTGATCGGCCTGCTCCTGGGCTGGGTCGCCGCCGTCCGCGGCGGCGGCACCGACTCCACCATCCTGGTCGGCACCACGTTCGCCGTCGGCACCCCGTCCTTCGTCGCCGCCGTCCTCCTCCAGGGACTCTTCGCCGTCAACCTCGGCTGGTTCCCCAGCAGCGGCTCCGGCGACGGCTTCCTCGACAAGGTCTGGCACCTCACCCTGCCGGCCATCGCCCTCGCGCTCTACCTGATCGGCATGCTCGCCCGGGTCACCCGGTCCGCCATGGTCGAGGCCCTCGACAGCGAGCACGTCACCGTCGCCCGCAGCCGGGGCGTCCCCGAGCGCCAGGTCATCAGCCGCCACGTGTTCCGCAACTCGCTGGGCACCGTCCTCACCACCGGCGGACTGATCGTCTCCACCCTCCTGGTCTGCACGATCCTCGTGGAGACCGCGTTCAGCATCGGCGGCGTCGGCCAGCTCCTGGAGCTGTCCACCACGACCAAGGACTTCCCGACCGTCCAGGCCATCTCCTTGATCATCGTCGCCCTCTTCATGACCGTGAACCTGATCGTCGACCTGGTGCTGCCCCTGGTCGACCCGCGGATCACCCTCGGATCGAGGAGTTCCTCCGTATGACCGCCGTCCTGACCCGCCGGCCCGGACTCGCGAAGATCCGCACCGCCCGGTCCCCGCTGTACCTGGTCTGCCTCGGCTTCGTCGCGCTCGTCACCGTCGCCGCGCTCCTCGCCCCGTGGCTGGTGCCGTACGACCCCAACGCGATCGACCTCGGCAACGCCCTGGCCGCTCCCTCCCCGGAGCACCTCCTCGGCGTGGACGCCGCCGGCCGCGACACCCTGTCCCGGCTCCTCCTCGGCGCCCGCACCTCGCTCCTCGGCCCCCTCGGGGTCGTGGTCTTCTCCACCGTCGCCGGAGTCGCGGTCGGCATGGCCGCGGGCTGGCGGGGCGGCTGGCTCGACTCGGTCCTGTCCCGCAGCACCGAACTCGTCTTCGCCTTCCCCGGCATGCTCCTCGCCATCCTGATCATCTCGATCTACGGCGAAGGACTGCTCGCCCCCGTCATCGCCCTCTCCATCGCGTACCTGCCGTACGTCAGCCGCCTCACCCGCTCCCTCGTGCTGGCCGAACGCAAGCGCCCCTACGTCAGCGCCTACCAGGTCCAGGGACACTCGGCCCTCCAGATCTGCCTGCGCCACGTCCTGCCCAACATCGCCCCCGTCGTCCTCGCCCAGTCCACCATCAACTTCGGCTACGCGCTGATGGACCTCGCCGGCCTGTCGTTCCTCGGCCTCGGCGTACCCGCGCTCACCCCCGACTGGGGCCGCATGGTCTTCGACGGCCAGACCGCCATCCAGCACGGCTACCCGCTGTCCGCGATCCTGCCCTGCGTCTTCATCGTGCTCACCGTGGTCGCCTTCAACGTGGTCGGAGAGCGCTGGGCGGACCGCGTCGCCAGGAGAGATCGATGAACCAACCGCACACGCTCGACGTCCAAGGGCTGCGCATCAGCCTGCCCGGCACGGCCCGCCCCGTCCTCGACGGCGTCGACCTCCACGTCGCCGCCGGCGAGACCGTCGCCCTCGTCGGCGAATCCGGATCGGGCAAGTCCCTCACCTCGCGCAGCGCGCTGAACCTGCTGCCGCCCGGCGCCGTCGTCGAAGGCGCCGTCAAGGTGCGCGGCGAGGACGTGCTCACCATGAACGCCGACCAGCTGCGCGCCCTGCGCACCGGCACGGTGTCCATGATCTTCCAGGACCCCCGGGCGGCCCTCAACCCGCTGCGCCGCATCGGCGACTTCCTCGTCGAGAGCGTGACCCTCACCGGGACCATGAGCCGGGCGGACGCCTCCGCCCGCGCCGTCGAACTCCTCGGGGCGGTCGGTCTCGACGAGTCCGCCCTGCGCAAGTACCCCGGCCAGGTCTCCGGCGGCATGCTGCAACGCGTCATGATCGCCGCCGCCCTCATGGGCGACCCGGCCCTCGTCCTCGCCGACGAACCCACCACCGCGCTCGACGTCACCACGCAGGCCGAGGTCATCGCCCTGCTGGCCGAACTCCGGGCCCGCTTCGGCACCGGCCTGCTCTTCGTCACCCACGACCTCGACCTCGCCGCCGCCATCAGCGACCGCGTCTACGTCATGTACGCCGGCCGGATCGCCGAGAGCGGCCCCGCCGAAGCCCTCTTCGCGCGGCCCCGGCACCCGTACACCTCCGCCCTGCTCGCCTCCACCCCCCGGCTGGAAGCACCCCAGGGGAGGCTCGCCGCCATCGACGGCCAGCCCCCGGACCTCCGGCAGGAGCTCGTCGGCTGCCCGTTCGCCGCCCGCTGCCACCTGGCCACCGAGATCTGCGACCAGCAGGCCCCCGAGCCGCGCCCCGCACCCGGTCGGCCGCACCACCAGGCCGCCTGTCACCACAGCGACCGCCTCGAAGGGAGCACCGTCGATGCCTGAGAACGTCCTGGAGGCCGTCGGCCTCCACCGCGCCTACGGGAGCGTCCGCGCCGTCGACGACGTGTCCTTCGCCCTCCCCGAGGGCGGATCCCTGGGCATCGTCGGCGAATCCGGCTCCGGCAAGACCACCACCGCCCGGATCATCGTCGGCCTCGAACGGGCCGACTCCGGAGACGTCCTCGTCCGCGGCCAGGCCCGCGACGCCCGCGGCCGCGGCCGCGCCCGCCGACTGGCACGCGCGCGCGAGGTCCAGATGGTCTTCCAGGACCCGTACCTCTCCCTCGACCCGAGGACCAGCGTCGAGCAGGTCCTGCGCGAGACCCTGCGCCTGCACTTCCCCGACACCGACCACGACCGGCGCGTCCGCGAGCTCCTCGACCAGGTCGGCCTGGGCACCCGAGCCGCCGACGCACGACCCCGGCAGCTCTCCGGCGGCCAGCGCCAGCGCGTCGCCATCGCCCGCGCCCTCGCCGTGGAACCGGCCGTCCTCGTCCTCGACGAGGCCGTCGCCGCCCTCGACGTCTCCGTACAGGCGCAGATCCTCAACCTCCTCGCCGACATCCGCGAGGAGACCCGCGTCGGCTACCTCTTCATCACCCACGACCTCGGCGTGGTCCGCTGCGTCACCGACGACGTCATCGTCATGCGCCGCGGCCGGATCGTCGAGGCCGGCCGCACGGCCGAGGTGCTCGCCGCGCCCCAGCACCCCTACACCCGGCTCCTCCTGGAGTCCGTGCCCCGTCCCGGCTGGGACCCCGAGGCCATCGCCGCCGCCCGCCGGGCGCTCTGACCCCGACACGCCCCCGCCGGGCGCTCCGACCCCCGACACGCCCCCGCCGCGCCGCGCCGCACCCCCCGTGCGGCACGCCCGCGGCGCACCGTCCCCGCGAGGGACCGCGCCCCAACGCACAGCCCTCGCGGCGCACCACCCTCTCGCGGCGCACCGCGCCCCCCACGCACCGCGTTCGCGGAGGACCGCCATCGCACCGAACTCGGCGGCGGGGGACCGGGCGGCACCGACTGCGCCCGCCCCGCACCCCACCTCCGCTGCCGACACCCCCACCGCGCACGTTACGTTGACACAGGAGGTCAACCATGACCCATCATGTCGCCCGCCATGCGGGCCCCGGCCTGAACAGGCGCCGGTTCCTCGCGGCGGCCGGACTGACCGCCGCCGCCGGCGCCGCCATCACGACGGCCGTCCAGAGCCGCGCCGGGGCCGCACCGTCCGCCCGGTCCTTCCGGGTCCCGGTCGAGGACGTCCGGCACACCCGCACGTGGATGGCGTTCCCGGACAGCACCTCGATCTGGGGCAACAAGCTGAGCGGCGTGCAGGCCGACATCGCCCTGATCGCCCGCACGATCGCGCAGTACGAGCCGGTCGTCCTGTGCGCCAACCCGGGCAGCGCCGCCAAGGCGCGCACGATGTGCGGCCCCACGGTCACCGTCATCAACTCGATCCCGGTCGACGACTGCTGGATGCGCGACACGGGCCCGGTCTTCCGCCGGGACGGCTACGGCGGCCTCGACACCGTCGGCCTCAACTTCAACGGCTGGGGCAACAAGCAGGCCCATTCCAGGGACGCCCTGGTGGCCGAGCGGATCGCCGCGCACGTGGGCGTGCCGTTCACCTACGCCGACCTGGTCGGCGAGGGCGGTGCCATCGAGCAGGACGGTGCCGGCACCCTCATGGCGACCCGCAGCAGCCTCGTGAACCGCAACCGGAACCCCGGGATGTCGGAGCGCGAGCTGGAGCGGGCGATGTGCGAGGCGTACGGCGCGTCCAAGGTCATCTGGTTCGACGGCGTCTACGGCCAGGACATCACCGACGACCACGTCGACGCGACCTCCCGCTTCCTCTCTCCGGGCGAGGCCCTCGTCCAGATGCCCGTGGCCGGCGACAACGACGCCTACGCCCGCGACGCGCGGAAGCAGTACGACAAGCTCTCGGTCTCGACGACGTCGTCCGGCCGCGCGATGGACGTGATGCGCCTCCAGGGCCCGGACTACAACAAGATCCGCTCCACCAACCGGGACTTCCTCGCCTCGTACGCGAACTTCTACCTCTGCAACGACGCCGTCATCTCGGCCCAGTTCGGCGACAAGAGGGCCGACGAGGCCGCGCGCGCGACCCTGTCCCGGCTGTACCCCGACCGGTACATCGAGCAGATCAACATCGACCGTCTGGGCACGGGCGGCGGGGGCATCCACTGCGTCACCCAGCAACAGCCCGTCGCCTGAGGGGACATGACTGAAATTTTCGTCAGGGAGTTCTGTCTCAGCCGTTGACTGAAATTTGAGTCAGTCCCTAATGTGAGCGCACCGTGCAGCGCCTGCGGTCACCGCGGGCGCTGTGCCGATTCATGGACGCATCCCTGAACAGGAGCCCACATGGGGCCAGTTGCCTCGCAGACGCAGGATTCCGCTTCGCACGCGGGCATCGAACAGCACTCGATCGACTGGGTGCCCCTCTCTGAACGGCACGGCAAGCCGTCCAGCGTCGGGGCCATCTGGTTCGTCGGCAGCCTCAACCTCACGGGCCTGGCGACCGGCGTCGTGACGCTCTCCATGGGGGCCTCGCTCGTCTGGACGGTGGTCGCCACCGTCCTCGGCTCGCTCTTCGGAACGTTCTTCATGGCGTTCCACTCGGCCCAGGGCCCCCAACTGGGCCTTCCCCAACTGGTCCAGTCCCGGCCGCAGTTCGGATACCTCGGCGCGGCGCTCACCGTGTGGGTCTTCGCCCTCGTCAACTACGTCGCCTTCAACACCTCCGACGCCCTGCTGTCGGGCCAGGCCATGAACCTGCTCACCGGCATGCCCAACGGCATCGGCTACCTGCTGGCCGCCGCGGTGGCGACGGTGATCGCCCTGTTCGGGTACGAGTGGATCCACCGGCTCAACAAGTGGCTCACCTGGCCGTTCGTCGTCGTCACCGCGGCGATCACCGCGGCCGCCCTGTTCGGCGGCGGCCTGCCGGACGGGGTCTGGACGGCGGGCCCGTTCGAACTCGCCCCCTTCATGCTGGTGTTCGTCTTCGTCGCCGGCTTCCAGCTGGGCTGGGCGCCGTACGTCTCGGACTACTCGCGCTACCTGAGACCCGACGTCCCGGTCCGCAGCACCTTCTGGTGGACCTACCTGCCGAGCGCGATCTCCGGCATCTGGGTGTTCGTCCTCGGCGCCGTGGTCTCCGCGGGAGCCCCCGAGGGCACCGACCCGGTGACCGCCCTGAAGCTGGCCGCCGACCGGCTGTTCGACGGCTTCGGCACGATCGCGGTGGTCGTCCTCCTCGTGGGACTGCTCTCCATCATGGCGATCAACCAGTACGGCGGCAGCCTCACCATGATCTCGATCGTCGACTCGTTCCGCCCGGTCAAGCCGACGCGTTCGATACGCGTCGCGACCATCGGCATCATGCTGGTGGCCGTCGGGACGGTCTCCACCCTGGTCGGCATCGACCAGTTCAACTGGTTCTTCGCGAACGTGGTCGTGGTCCTGACCTACCTGTTCATCCCGTGGACGGCCATCAACCTGGTCGACTTCTTCTTCGTGCGACGCGGCCAGTACGTCGTCAAGGAGATCTTCAACCCGAACGGCATCTACGGCCGATGGGGCTGGCGAGGCAACCTCGCCTACGTGATCGGCCTGGCCTGCATGGCCCCGTTCATGGTCATCACCGGCCTCTTCGTCGGACCCGTAGCCAAGATCCTCGGCGGCGTCGACTGCTCGATCTTCGTCGGCCTGCCGGTGGCGGGCGCCCTCTACTGGGTCTTCGCCCGAAGCCTCGACATGGCCACCGAACGCCGGATGGTCCGGGAGGAGGGGCTGCTGGACCGCCTGCACTGAGCACCCGCGCCTGCACGTACAGAACCTTTGCGAGAAGGAGCACCACGTGAACACAGAGCACAACGGCGAACGCCCCGGCATCAGCCGCAGATCCCTCCTGGCCCGCACCGGAGCGGCCGCCGCAGCCCTGGCGGTGGGACCCGTCATCGGCGGCATCCAGCCGGCCATGGCCGCCTCCTGGCGCGTCCCGGGCGAGGACGCCCCGCACAAGCGGACCTGGATGGCCTGGCCGTCCAGCTACACGATCTGGGGCAACCTGCTGTCCAAGATCCAGGCCGACATCGCCAAGCTGGCCAAGGAAGTCGCCAAGTACGAACCGGTGATCATGTGTGCGGACGGCTCCTCGGCCGCCTCGCAGGCCCGGACGGCGTGCGGGTCCACCGTCACCGTCATCAGCTCCATCCCGGTGTCGGACTGCTGGATGCGCGACACCGGCCCGCTGTTCCGCGTCGACGGGGCCGGCGGCCTCGACTCCTTCGGCCTGAACTTCAACGCCTGGGGCGAGAACGCCACCACGTTCTACGGCCTTCCCGCCTCCGCCTACGCCAAGGACCGGCTGGTCGCCGGACGGGTCGCCGCCTACACCGGCACCCCCTTCGCCAACGCGTCCGTGGTCGGCGAGGGCGGCGGCATCGAGTACGACGGCGACGGCACCGTGATGGCGACCGAGAGCTGCTGGCTCAACAGCAACCGCAACCCCGGCAAGTCGCGCAGCCAGATCGAGGCGGAACTGCTCTCCCGCTTCGGCGCCCAGAAGATGATCTGGCTGCCCGGCGTCAAGGGCCAGGACGTCACCGACGGCCACATCGACGGAACCGCCCGCTACATCAAGCCCGGTGTGGTGATGGTGCAGCTGGCCGGCGCCGTACGCCCCGACGTGTGGACCGCCAACGCCCAGGCCATGTACAACGTCCTGGCCAACGCCACCGACGCCAAGGGCCGCCGCATCCAGGTCCTCACCATCGAGGGCCCCGACACCCTGCCCCGCATCTCCGCCGGCAAGCGCGCGGACTTCCTCAGCTCCTACATGAACTGGACGGTGACCAACTCGGCCATCATCACCACGCAGTTCGGCGACACCGCCAAGGACGCCGCGGCCAAGTCGGCCATCTCCGCCGCCTACGGCCGGCCCGTCGTCCAGCTCAACCTCGACAACCTCTACGGCAACGGCGGTGGCGGAGCCCACTGCGTGACCATGCAGGAGCCCAATCGCTGACCTGACGCGACAGTCATCCACTGAGTGACCGGCCCGGGCCTCGTCCGTCGAGGCCCGGGCCGCCGCGTGTCGGACGGCGCGGCGGTTCCCCGGCTCGTCGCAGGGGGACCGGTCCGGCGGTCACGCTCCCTTGCGGAGGGCGCGGGTGATCTCCAGTCCTTCGGACGCGGTCAGGCGCTCCTCGCACGGGATGCCGAGCGCCGTGGCGAGGTCGCGACCGTGGAGGTCCACGGCCGACTCGACGAGATCGGCGAACTCGTCGACGGCCAGGCGTCCTTGGCGCCACGCCGACGCCCACATGACGGCGGCGACCAGGAACGCGGGCCACCACCAGAGGGCGGGCAGCACGTACAACAGTCCCCAGCCCGCGCGGCGGGCGGCCGTGGTGAGGGCGGCCCGCGCGGACCGGATCTCGGCGTGGGTCGTGTCGGCGAGGAGGAGCCACAGCCTGGGCCAGGCGGTGGTCAGGTCGATCCGGTAGGCCTGGTGCACGCGGGTGTCGACGGCGACCAGCCGGTCGCCCATCCAGGTGGGGCGGGTCGGGCGGGTGAGGGCGATGCGGTTGCGCTCCTCGTTGAGGCCGATCGTGTCGCTGTCGCTGTCGCTGTCGCTGTCGCTGTCGCTGTCGCTGTCGCCGTCGGCGTGGTCCTGGCGGGGGCTCGGCGCCGGTCCGTCGAGGGTGAGGAGGCCCGCCGCGGCCCCGTCCGACGTGTCCGGGACGCGATCGTCGGCCGTGGCGGCGGCGACCCGCAGGACCCGGGCGGTGAGCGCCCGCCGGTACCGGGCGTCGGCGGTGGTCCACCGGCGGGCGCGGCGCCGGGTGAGGACGCGCGCGGCCGGGCGCAGCGGGAAGGGCCAGTCGCCGAGCCAGAGCCGTTCGACGCCGCCGTCGAGCGCGGCGGCCAGGCGGCTGACGCCGGCGGAGGCCACCAGGACGAGCGTCGCGATGAGGAGCACGGAGCCGGGGGAGTGGGCCGTCGGGCCCGCGGCGAGGCGGTCGATGCGTTCGACGAGGAGGGCGTGGTCAGTGGCGTTCCGGTGGCCGAGGACGGAGCCCGCAGTCGCCACGGCGAGGTAGAGCAGGCCGGGGAGGACGAGCAACGAGAGCCAGGTGTCGGCGAGTTTGCCGCCCAGGGTCGTGAGGAAGGCGGACATCGCTCACAGCCTCACGAGCCGCAGCGGCGCGGCGAACAGGTCGCACGCGCCGTCGCCTTCGAGTACCACCCGGTCGCACCGGCCGGCCGGACACACCAGGGCCTCCTGCACCGGATGCCCACCGCCGAGGCGGGGGAGGACGCTCCCGCCGGGGGAGCGGTGCTCCCCGAGGCCCCGGGCCACGCCCCAGGAGCGGAGCAACTCGTCCGTACGGGACACGAGTCGGCCGGCATCGCCGTGCGTCCGGAAGTCCGCGAGCGCGGCGTCCAGATCGGCCGAAGCGCCCCGGTGGTCCGCGACGCGCCGGATCGCGGTGAGCTGCTCGCACAGTCGCGCGAGCCGTATGGATTCGTCCTCCGCCATCCCGCCGCCCCTCGATCGATGCCGAAGCCCATGAGTACGGTAACTCCTGTGACCCCAGTGAGGCGGGACGTCCTGGTGCGGGCCCTGGCCGCGCGCGTGCTCCTGTACCGGTCGACGATGGACCGTGCCGCGGTCCTCGATCCCCAGGCGATCGGGTGGACAAGGGAGTTGATGGCCCTGGTGGCCGACCCCTCGGCCGATCCGGAGGCCGTACGGGCCATCGCCGACCTGCACCGCTGCCGGAGCCTGGTGCTGGGGCCGGAGGCGGGGCGCGAGGACGCGGCCGTCGCGGCGGCCCTGGAGCGGTTCGCCGGGCCCGAGACGCCGGCGGACACCGCGGACGCGGAGGAGGACGGGCGGGTGGCCGCCGTCCACCGAGAGGCCCGCGACCGCGTCGCCGCAGCCCAACGCGACCCGGATCCCGCACTGTTGGAGCAGGCGATCAGGGCGGCCTCCCTCGCGGTCGACGTCGTCCCGGAGCGGCTCCGCCCGCTGCGGGCGACCGTCCTCGCCCTGCGGGGCGTGTCCCTGCGCCTGCGGTACGAACGCGAGGGGAGCGCGCGGGACCTCGACGACGCCGTCACCGCACTGCGTCGGGCCGAGTCCGCGGCGGGCGGCGGGCACCCCGACCGCGCGTGGATCCTCTCGACCCTGGGCGCGGCCCTGCGCGAGCGTCACGACCACGGGGGAGCCCTCGACGACGTACTCGAAGCGGTACGGGTGGCCCGCGCGGCCGTCGAGGCCGGCGGCGAGACGGACCGCGCGGGCAGGCTGTACAACCTGGGGCTCGCCCTGCGGCGACGCCACGAACGCACCCACGACCCGGCGGACCTCGAAGAGGCCGTCGCCGTGCACCGCGAGGCCGTCGCCCTCACGCCGGCGGGCCACCACGACCACGGCCTCCTCCAGCAGGGGCTGGCGAGCGCCCTGCGAGCCCGGTACGAACTCGGGGGCTGTGAGGAGGACTTCGAGGCGCGCGTCGAGGCACTGGAGACCGCGGCCTCCCTCGGCACCGGGACCACGGCGCAGAGCCACGGCACGTCCTGGCCGGCCGCCCTGCTCAACCTGGCCTCCGCCCTCACCGAACGGCACGAACGGAAGGGCGCGGGCGCGGACGCCGACGCGCGGCGCGCGGAAAGCCTCTTGCGCACCGCCTCCCTGGCGCTGCCGCCCGAGCACGCGCAGCAGGCCTTCGTCCGGTACCAGCTCGGCCTGCTGCTCGGCCCCCGCGACCGGCCCGCCGCCGCGACCGAGCTGCGCACCGCGGCCTTCCACCCCGCCGCCCCTCCCCTGCTGCGCCTGCGGGCGGCCCACGCCTGGGCGCGCGGGGCCATGGAGGCGGGCTTCCCGGCGGAGGCCACGACCGCGTACGGACAGGCCGTCGCCCAGCTGCCCGCGCTCGTCCCCCGCCACCTGGCGCCCGCCGACGCCGAGCAGGCGCTCGCCGACACCAAGGGGCTGGCGAGCGACGCCGCCGCCTGCGCCCTGGCCGCCGGCGACGCGGGAGGCGCGCTCGCCCTCCTCGAACTGGGGCGCGGCGTCCTGCTCGGCCAGGGCATGAAGCACCACGACGAACTCGCCCGACTCCGCGCCCGCGCGCCGGAGTCCGCCGACCGCCTCGCGTGGCTCCGCACGCGGCTCGACGCGGACGCGGACGCGCCGTCATCCGACCGGCGGCACGACCTGGCCGCGGAATGGGACCGGCTCCTGGGGGACGTCCGCGCGCGGGACGGCTTCGAGGACTTCATGCGCCCCCCGCACCCGGCGCGACTGCTGCCGCAGGGCGCGGACGGCCCCGTCGTCCTCGTCAACGTCAGCCGCTTCCGCTGCGACGCGCTGGTCCTCACCACCGACGGCCTGCGGGTCGTACCGCTTCCCGACCTCACGCTGACCGACGTCGTCGCCCGGACGACGTCCTTCCTCGCCGCCCTCGACCGGCTCCGGGATCCCGACGACGGCGACCTCATGGCCCGGCTGTCCGGGGAGGAGGAACTCGACGGGCACCTCGCCTGGCTGTGGGACACCGTGACCGGCCCCGTACTCGACGCCCTCGGCCCCACCGGCCCGTCCGGAGCCCGGCCGCCCCGCGTCTGGTGGATCCCCACCGGACCGCTCGCCTTCCTCCCGCTGCACGCCGCCGGACACCACGCCGAAGGCGCCGGCCGCACGGTGCTCGACCGGGCCGTCTCGTCCTACGCGCCCACGATCCGGGCCCTCGCGCAGAGCCGTCGCCCGGCGCCCGCGCCGCCCGCCCCGTCGTTCCTGGTCGTCGCCGTACCCGAGGCCCCCGCGGCACGGCCGCTCCCCGGGGCGGCCGAGGAGGCGACCACGGTCGCCGGCATGCTGACCGGCGCCCGCCTGATATCCGGAGCGGACGCCACCCGCGAGGCCGTGGTCGCGGCCCTCGCCGACCACACCTGGCTGCACTTCTGCGGCCACGGCGCCGCCGAGCCCGGCACGGCCTCCGGCAGCCGGCTGCTGGTCCACGACCACCTCGACCACCCCCTCACCGTGGCCGGCGTGTCCCGCCTCGACCTGCCCTCGGCCGAGCTGGCCTACCTGTCCGCCTGCACGACCGCCAGGAGCGGCTTCACCACCATGGACGAGGCGCTCCACCTCGCGGGCGGCCTCCACCTCGCCGGATTCCGCCACGTCCTCGGCTCCCTGTGGGAGGTCGACGACACCGTGTCGCTCCGGATCGCCGAGCGCGTGTACGCCGGACTCGGCGCACCCCACCCGGTGGCCGGCCGCGCCGCCCACGCCCTGCACGACGCGGTCCGGGAGACACGCGACCGGTATCCCGCCACTCCTTCGCTGTGGGCGGCGTACATTCACGTAGGGCCATGAACTCCCTTACGAAGGATGGGAGTTACGAGTGTGCGCGCCCGTCGCCCGGCGGTCGTGCAAGCCTCGCTTCGTCGGAGGGGGAGTCGTATGAGCAGGTGGTGGAGGAGAAGACGCACGGCCGGGAACGACAACGGCCGGGCGGCACGCACAAGTGCCGATCCGACCAGGGACGCACTGGTCGAGGCCGCCTACTCCCAGGGACTCGGCATACCGGAGGACCTGGCGAGGGAGGCCGCCGAGGCGGGCGACATCCACGCGATGACGGTCTACGGCATCGGCCTGGGCAACCGCGGAGCCCTGGCCGAAGCCGAGGAGTGGCTCCAGCGCGCCCGAGCGGCCGGCGACCCGATGGCCTCCGTGGTCCTGGGCACGATACGTCTGGACCAGGGCGACTACGCGGAGGCCGAGCGCTACTTCCGGCCCGTCGCCGAGACCGGCAACACCATGGCCCGGCAGGCACTGGAGGAGGCACGAGCCCTGCGCGCGGCGGCGGAACGCGCACCGGCCCCGCCGATCCCGATCCCGAACCCGACTCCCGCCCCCGCCTCACCCGCACCCACCCCGTCCTCGACTCCCGCCCCCGCCTCCACCCCCACCCCACCTCCGCCGTCGACGAGTGCCGTACCCCCGGCGCCGACGAGTGCCGTCGAGTGGGCGGGCCGTCAGCTGCTCCTCCACCTCGAAGACGACCACCCCCACGTCCGCTTGGCGATGGCCGTGCTGCACGCCGACGAGGGCGACCTGGAACTCGCCCGGGTGTGCTTCGCCGCGGCCGTGGATTCGGGCGACCCCGAGGTCCTGTACTGGATCGCCCTGATGCACCTGTCCCGGGACGGCTTCGCCGGGGCACGCCCCCACCTCCGGCGGGCCGCCGACGCCGGACACGCGCCGGCCCGGCACACCCTGGCCGCGCTCCTGGCCGAGGCCGGCGAGACCGCGGAGGCGGAGCGCCTCTACCGGCTCGCCGCCGCCGCGGGGCACGTGGACTCGTACGTCAACCTCGGCGTCCTGCTCCGGCAGCGAGGCGACCTCGACGGAGCGGAGACGTACTACCGCAAGGCCATCGAGGCGGGGGACGCCGGCGGCATGAACAACCTCGGGAACCTGCTGCGCCAGCGCGGCGACACGGCCGGAGCCGAGCAGTGGTGGCGCAGGGCGGCCGACGCGGGCGACACCGACGCGACCGTCAGCTGCGGCGCGGTCCTCGCGGAGCGAGGCGACTGGGACGGAGCCGAACTCCTCTGGCGGCGCGCCGCCGAACAGGGACACGCCGCCGCGAAGCTCAACCTGGCGACGGTGCTGATGCGCAAGGGCCGTGGCGACGAGGCCGAACGCTGGCTGCGGACCGTCGACGCGCCGGCCGAGACCGCCGGACCCCCCGCCACGTCCCCGCCGCACCCGCCCTCCCAGCCCGACGGGCCCGACCTCGCCGCCGTGGCCGACTGGCTCGGCGGCCCCGCCCGAGCGGGAGACGCCGACGCCCGCGCCGCCCTGGACCTCCTCGACGGGAGACGACCGAGACCCTCCGACGACTGACGGGCCGGAGCAACCGACGCTGGGGAGCTCGACGGGTGGCGGGCCGGAGCCGCTGACGGCTGAGGAGCTCGACGGGTGGCGGGCCGGAGCCGCCGACGGTCGAGGCTCTTCGACCGCTGACGGCCGGGCCGCCGACGACCGAGGTCCTCCGGCTGCGGACGGCCCAGGGCCGCCGACCGCTGACGCGCCCGGTTCCCCCGTACGGCCCCGGCGGACTCGCCAGGCGGCGGCAGTTCGCGTCCAATGGGCTGGATCGGTCGGGGCAGGGTCGGGAGGCGGGATGTCGTGGGCGACCCGGGTGCGGAGCATCCGGACCGGGGCCGAGAAGCGCTTTCCGGTGCTCGTGGAAGTGACGACCAGGCTGGTGAGCGGGAACCTGCTGGATGCGGCCACCCGGCTGGCCGCGCAGGCGTTCCTGGCCGCCGTGCCCCTGCTGTTCGCGCTGGCGGCGTTCGCTCCGCTCGGCGTCCGCGACCAGCTGGGCGAGTCCCTCCGGGCCATGTTCGGGCTGAGCGGCCCGTCCGACGAGCAGCTCCAGAAGGTCCTGGACGGGTCCACCGCCGAGGCACTGCGCGAGACGACGGGAGCCGTCGGAGCGTTCGTGGCCCTGGTGTCGGCAACGAGCTTCAGCCGCGCCATGGCCCGGGTGTGCGAGCGGGCCTGGCGCCTGCCCAAGGCCGGGACCAGGATCGCCGCGTGGCGGTGGGCCGTGTGGCTGCTCGCACTCCTCATCGTGGTGCTCCTCCAAGCCCCCATCCGCAACGGCTTCGGTGTCGGCACGTGGCTGGGCGTGCCCGTCTACTTCCTGGTGAGCACCGGTGTCTGGCTGTGGACCCAACACCTCCTGCTCGCCAAACGGGTCGCCTGGCTGCCCCTCCTGCCCGGCGCCCTCCTCGCCGGCGCGGCCACGACCGTCCTCGGCATCACCGCCCGCTTCTACATGCCGGGCGCCCTGAACCGGGCCCTGGACGAGTACGGCTCGCTGGGCCTGGTCCTCACCCTGCTCTCCTGGCTCATCGCGGTGTGCGCCGCGGTCACCTTCGCCGTCACCATCGGCGCCGTACTAGCCCAGGAACCCCCGCTGAGCCACTACCTGAGGACGGACCGTCCGACGTCCGATGCCGATATGGAGGCCGAGGCCGACGCCCACGCCGACGCCGATGCCGATGCCGATGCCGACGCGGATGTGGACGCGGGCGCGGGCGCGGACGCGGGGCAGGGCGCGGACGTCCGCCCGAGCGATCCTCGTCCCGAGTCCTGACGCGCTCGGCTGCCCCCGGGGCCGGCGGCGGACCTCCAGGGTCCACGTGCCGGCGGTGCGGACCCCGTCCAGGCCGGGCGGGACCACGTAGACGCCGGTCACCGGACGCCTCGACCCGCCGCTACGGCGACCCGCAGCGGGCCGCCCGACAGGGGGGTTGTCGGCCCCTTGACCACGATCGTCGAGCCGGCAGCCTGACACCGGCGGTCATCGGGAGGGGACGGAATCGGCCGACTCGGCAGCGCTCGCCCACGACGCCTCGGGGTCCCGGCTCGTGACGACCCGCACCGCGAGGACCGTGCCGCCCCGGCGACGCGCACGGCCCCGGCAGTTTCGGGCGGTGATCATTGCCCGCTCCGCACACTGAGCGGGCCTGATCGGGGTGGTTACGCTCCGCGCGCCCTGAGTAGAGAGCGAGCCGAGGATGCCCGTGCCCGAGCCCCCGAGCGAGCCGCGGATGCCCGTACCGCTGCCCGAGACCGAGCCGGAGATGCCCGTGCTGCCGCCCCCGAGCGAACCGACACCGCCGCCACGGCCGGGCGCCTCGCCGTACGGCGCCCGCGGGGAAGGCGCCTGGCACCCGCATCCGCACGTGCCGACGTCCGACGGACTGGCGGTCGCCGCCTTCGCGCTGGCGCTCACCGTGTGCCTCGCGCCGCTCGGCCTGGTGCTCGGGATCGTCGCGCTCGTGAGGATGTCGGCGAATGCCCGGCGGGGCCGGCCGCGTCGGGGCGGAGGCCTCGCCGTCGCAGCCGTCGCCGTCTCCGCGTGCGTGGTCGTGGCGGCCGTCCCGCTGGCGGCCTTCGGAGAGTTTCGGGTGTGGACCGCCTCGTCCCCGGACCGGGACGCGGACGGCAGGGTCGGCGAGCAGAGCACGGCGACCGTGTTCGATCTGAGGGAGGGCGACTGCTTCACACCGGGCGCGGGACTTCCCGACGGAGCCGGCGACCGGCTCCCCGATCCCACTGTGGAGATCGTCCCCTGCGACCGGCCGCACCAGGGCGAGGTGTTCGGGACTACCCGGCTCGACGGCCCGACGGCCTTCCCCGGCATGGACGCCGTCGCCGCCCGGGCGCGCACCGGCTGCGTACCGCCGCTCCTCGACTACATCCCCGACCCGGACGGCGGGCCCGGCACGAAGACGTTCTTCTACCACCCGGACGAGCAGGGGTGGCGGGCCGGCCGACGGGCGGTGGTGTGCTGGCTGTCGCGTCCGGACGGCCCGATGACCTCGTCCGCACGGCAGGACGTCGGCGCGTGGGAGCCGGGGCAGAGGGCCTATCTGGCATCGATACGGCCGTTCACCACCGTGCTGCTGAGCCGTCCGGCGAAGAGCCCCGTCGATGACCTGCCCGGTGCGCGCGCATGGGCCCGTTCGATGCCCGAGGCGCTCGACGAGACGGTCCGCCTGCTGGAGGCGGCGGACCTTCCCGACGCCGCCCGTGGCTCCGCCGCCGACCTGGCGGCGAAGCTCCGTGCCTCCCGCCCCGACTGGGTGGCGGCGGGAGGGGCGCCGGACGTCGACGCGTTCGGGCGGGCGCTGGAGAGGGTTGACGCGCACCCGATCGGTGGAGTCGTGGCACGCCTGCGTGCCGCGGTGGGGCTGCCGCCCGCGGGAGGGGGCAGAGGCGTGTAGCGGGGGTGGCGCCCGACGTGCCGACGCCGACGCCGACGCCGACGCCGACGCCGACGCCGACGCTTCAGCGGGTGCGGGTCACCACGTGACCGTACGGCCGCCGAAGGCCGTGACGAGGCGTCCGTCCGTGGCGTAGGACCAGGTGAGGGCGCCGGAGTACGAGGAGCAGCGGGAGCCGTTCGTGCCGGACCAGAACTGGTTCGAGGCGTCGACGTCGCCGAGGGTGCGGTCGTTGGTGCCGGTGGAGGCGGAGCGGCAGGAGGTGTTGCCGCGGAACACCGAGGTGCCGGCGTCGAAGGAGAAGTTGCGCTGGGCGTTGTCGACGCTGATGTTGTTCGAGACGGTCATCCGGCCCGGGTTGCTGTTGTACGTGAACCCGTGCTTGCCGTTGTGGAAGGCGATGGTGCGCCGGACGACGTGGTCGACCGCGATGTCCTCGCCGCCGAGCTTGAAGCCGTTGCGGTCGCCGGCTCCGGCCTGGGAACCGTCGCTGAGGGTGCCGTTGTCGTAGGCGAGGGAGTCCTCGATGGTCACGGCGCCGATGGGGCCGGTGTCGGGCTTGGTGTAGAGGTCCCAGCCGTCGTCGATGTTGTGGTGGGACACGGCGTACCGGAAGACGTTGCCGCTGCCGACGGTGAGCTTCGCGGCGAACCCGTCGGCGTCCTCGCCGTCGGAGTCGGCGTTGTCGTGCGACTCCGCGCTCAGTACGAGGTTGTCGGACGGCCACTGCTCGCGCGGCGTGCCGGAGGCGATGCGGCCGAGCTGGAGGCCGGTGTCCCGGTTGAAGCGGGTGACCGTGCGCTCGATGACGTTGTGGCTCCCGCCGACGTAGATGCCGTTGTCGCCGGCCCGCTGGACGACGACGCCGGTCACGTGCCAGTACGAACCGTTCAGCGCGAGGCCGCGGTTGGCAGGGTCCTCGGTCATGGCGGAGAAGTCGAGCACCGGGGTCTCGCCGGGGTACGCGGACAGCTTCTTCAGCGCGCCCGAGGTGCCGTTGTTGCCGGCCGGGACGGTGATCGTCGCGGAGTGGCGGTAGGTGCCGCCGCGGAGGTAGATCGTCCCGCCGGCGCCGACGCGGCCGATCGCCGACGTGAGCGTCGTCGGGTCGGACTGTGTTCCGGCCGCGCCGTCCGTTCCGCCGGGCGCGACGTACAGCGCGCCGCCCGTGGGCGGCGGCGCGTCGGCCGTCGTCACGTTCAGGGAGTCGACGTTCGGCAGACCGGCGGCGGTGGTGGGGGACAGCCGGACGGTGTTGGCGCCCGCGTTCAGCGGCACGGTCAAGGTCTTCGTGACCCACGTCGACCAGGCGCCCGTGGCCTCGAACGACGGCGTCTGCACGGTGGCCCCGTTGACGACGAGCCCGGCCGGCCGCGCCGCGGTCGTCCCGTTGGCGAACCGTACGGCCAGCGTCGCCGTACCGGCTGCGGAGGCGTTCACCGTGAACTGCGCGTGCGCGCCGACGGCGTTGGTGCCGTTGCAGAACCCGCTGCCCGAATACCCGGACCAGTCGGAGTCGATGGTGCCCGTGCACACGGCGGGGGAGGCCTCGGCCTCGTACAGCGTCGACGCGGCGTGCGCCGTGTTCACTGACAGGCCGACGAGCGTGCCTGCCAGCAGGCCGACGCAGGCGGTGACGGATCGCAGATGCATCTGGAGGCTCCAGGAGGGGATGGACGGCGTTCCGGGACTGGACGAGAAAGCGCTTTCTCCGGAAGCTAGAGGTGCCGCCGTGGACGCGTCAACGGTCATGCACGTGGATGTTGTTCATATGAGTGAACATTTGCGGTCGGGTGACCTGGGTCCCGCCCGGCCCCGTGGTGACCTCCGGGTGAAGCTCGTGAAGACCGGATCCGTAAATGTGGAGGACTCCGGGGTGCCCGGTGAGATTTCGGTCGGCGAATTCCTCGCCGACGCTGCGAAGTAAACGCCGCCACTCCTCTCAACTTGCCAGTAACTGGCTTCTGGCCTGGGGAAATAACCTCCCGGGGGAAGCGGAAGTCGCCATTCTTCGAATTCGGGAAGGCGGGGTATGGTCGGCCCCGCTCACCCGGTCGGTATGCGTCGAACGACGTGGGCCCCACGGAAATCCGGGCACATTCGGACCCCGTGTGCGAACCCGACCGAAGTCGTCCGAGGCGAGGCAGACCGATGGAAGCTCCGACCACCCCGTCGGCCGCCGGCCACGGCTCCGGTGCCGCCGCCGACGGCCGGCCCGGAGGCTGGTTCGGACCCGGTCCGAACGGACCGGGCGTCCCTCGCCAGGCAACGCGGGCGGACTCGGCGGGGGCGCGGATGGATGCGGCGGGGCAGTGGACGGAGTCGGCTGGGACGCGGCCGGGCTCGGCTGGGACGCGGCAGGGCTCAGCTGGGACGGGCTTGGACGGCGCTGGATCCCGCCTGGACGCCGCTGGGGCGCATTCGGGCTCCGGTGGGTCCCGCCCGGACGGCGCTGGGGTGCATCCGGGCTCCGGTGTGCCCGGCCCGAACCCCGCAGGGGCACGCTCGGGCTCCGGTGTGCCCGGCCCGAACTCGGCTGGAGCACACCCGAACTCCGGTGGGACGCACTCGAACTCCGGTGGGACACCCCCGATCTCCGGAGGGACGCGCCCGAAGCCCGCTGGGCCCGGCCCGAACCCCGTCACGAGGGCCTCGGATCCCGTGCGCCCGTACGTCGCCGGGACGGCCCCTGCGGTCCCGGCCCCCTTCCCGGCTCCGCCCCCCTCCGCGGTCCCGGCCCCTTTCGCGGCTCCGGCCTCCTCCGCGGTCCCGGCCTCCTCCGCGGTCCCGGCCCCCTCCACGGCCCCGGCCCCCTCCACGGCCCCGGCCCCTTCCGCGGCCTCGACGGCCGCCGGCCCCTCGACGGCCTCAGCGGCCGCGCGGGCGGCCGAGCAGCGCCGGGCCCCGGCGGCGTCGGAGACGCCGTCCGCCGTGGAGCTGCTGCGTCGGACGATGGCCGAGATCGAGCCGATCGCCGACCGGGTCACGTCGTACTTCTACGCGCTGCTGTTCCTCCGGCACCCCGGCCTGAGGGAGCTCTTCCCCGCGGCGATGGACGTGCAGCGCGACCGGCTGTTCAAGGCGCTGCTGACGGCGGCCACCCACGCCGACGACACCGCCACCCTGACCGCGTACCTGACCCATCTGGGGCGTGGGCACCGGAAGTACGGCACTCTCCCCGAGCACTATCCGGCGGTCGGGGAGGCGTTGCTCGGCGCGCTCGCCCGGCACGCGCCGGGGAGTTGGGGGCCGAGGACCGAGGCCGCCTGGGTGGAGGCGTACACGGCGATCTCACAGATCATGATCGACGCGGCGGCCGCGGACGGGCTCCGCGCGCCCGCCTGGTGGCAGGCTGAGGTGGTCGCGCACGACATGCGCACGCGGGACGTCGCCGTCGTCACGGTCCGGCCCGACGGCCCGTATCCCTTCCGGGCCGGGCAGTACACGGCCCTGGAGACCCCGTGGTGGCCGCGGGTCTGGCGGCACTACTCCTTCGCCTCCGCACCCCGCTCCGACGGACTGCTGTCGTTCCACGTCAAGGCCGTGCCCGCCGGCTGGGTCTCCACCGCGCTCGTCCACCGCGCCCGCCCCGGAGACGTCATCAGGCTCGGACCGCCCGCCGGTTCCATGACCGTGGACCACACCACCGGCAACGGGTTGCTGTGCCTCGGCGGAGGCACCGGCATCGCACCCATCAAGGCCCTGGTGGAGGACGTGGCCCAGCACGGCCGGCGGCGGCCCGTCGACGTCTTCTACGGCGCGCGCGGGAACCACGGCCTGTACGACATCGACACGCTGCTCCGGCTGCAGCGGTCCCACCCCTGGCTCTCGGTGCGTCCCGTCGTCGACGACGAGTCCGGCGGCCCGCTGTCCGGCGGACTCCCTGAAGCCGTGCGCCAGTACGGCCCGTGGCACACCTACGACGCGTACCTGTCGGGACCGGCGGGGATGATCCGCCGCGGCGTCGACACCCTGGTGGGCATCGGCATCCCCGCCCACCGCATTCGGCACGACTCCATCGAGGAACTGGTCGGGGCAACGAGTTGAGCACCTTCCCACCGGCCGCGCGGCGGCCGACGGACCCACCGCGCGCCACCCGGCCGGGCAGCGACGGCGAACACCAAGTCCAGCGACGCATGGGCACCACCGAACGCGCGGACCGCTTCTACGACGAACAGGTCCTCGACCGGCTGAACCCCCGGATGCGCGCGTTCGTCGCACAGCAGGAGATGTTCTTCCTGGCCACCGCCGACCGCCACGGCGCCTGCGACAACACCTTCCGGGCCGGCCCGCCCGGCTTCCTCCACGTCCTGGACGACGTGACGCTCGCCTACCCCGAGTACCGGGGCAACGGCGTCCACGCCAGCCTGGGCAACATCGAGGAGAACCCGCACGTCGGCATCCTCATGGTCGACTTCCTCCGGGACCGCATCGGACTCCACGTCAACGGCCGCGCCAGGAGCGTCGCCGACGACGCCATGCGCCGCGCCCACTCCCGCCTCCCCGTCGACCCCGTGCCCGGCCGACGCGCCCAGGTCTGGGTGGTCGTCAGCGTCGAAGAGGCCTACATCCACTGCGCCAAGCACATCCCCCACCTCCAGAAGGCCCCCGCCCGCACCACCGGCCGCCCCTGGGGAACCGACGACGCCAAGCGCAAGGGCGGCGACTTCTTCGGCGCCGCCGCCGAAGCACCCACCCGCACCGCCCTCCCACCCCCGCCCCGCGCCGACGCCACCACGTGGCGCGCCGAAGCGGAGAAGGCACTCGCCAGAGCCCTACGTCACGACCGCGCCCTCACCGGCGCGGCCACCGCGACCGAGACGGCGACCGCCCCGGAGGCGTTCAGCGGCTGGTTCCACCGGGACGCACCGGCCTGAACGCGCCCTTCGCCCGCCGCCGACACGGTCCTTGACCACGCCGCCGCCGACGGCCTCGGCAGCAAGCGGGGGGGGGAAACACGTTGAGGCCGAACCTCGGCGACGGCACCGAGACCGAACCCCGAGACCGAACCCCGAGACCGAACCCCGAACCCGAACCGAACTCGCCGTCGTGGCTGTACAGACGCACAGACTGGGATACGCCGACCCCGACGACGTCCCTCGCCCTCGTCTCCCGGTACGTCGGCAACCCCCTCGCGTCCTCGCCGCTCGTGAAGACGGACGAAGGCACCGGGGCGAGGCCGGGGCGGGCGGGTGGCCGAGCTGCGAAGGCGTTCGGCGCCCGGCTCTCGGTGTCGCTGTGCTCGACCGGGCCAGGTCGACGACCTGCAGGCCGAACTGCGGCAAGCCGACGCCGAGGTGCACCACGTCGCCATCGACCTGATCGCCACCTGATCATCGCGAGTTCGCCCTGCTCCGGCTCGCCGGAGCCGCCCGGCACCAGGTGAGGACGATGCTCTGGATCGAGGCCGCCGTGACAGTCCTCGTTGCACCGGCACGGCACGGCACGGCACGGCACAGGCGGCACCGCCATAGCCTTCGCGGTGCTCACGGCCTTCGGCATAGGCATGACGGCTCGGCCTCCCCGACCGCCGACCCGTGGACGTACCTCGGCGTCCTGGGTTTCGCCACGGCCCTCGCGGCCCTGGCGACGCTGATTCCCGGCCGCCTCGCCCTCGCGGGCCGCCCGGCGGACGTCATCGGCGCCCGCTATTAGGGCGGGTGCGGGGCCTGGCCGCGACCCCCGGTAGGCCCCGGCCTCCCACGGCCGTGCTCCGTCGTAGGCTGAAGTCCGTACGTGAAGGACAGGAGGCTGCGGTGGCCGAGACGGCGTTGGCCGAGGTGATGGCCGAGCTGGCGGACCTCGAAGACCCGAAGGCGCGCGCCGTGAACGAGCGGCACGGCGACGATCACGGCGTGAACCTCGGCAAACTGCGGGCGCTGGCGAAGCGGTTGAAGACGCAGCAGGAGCTCGCCTG
Source organism: Streptomyces sp. NPDC056361 (assembly GCF_042262805.1). NCBI lineage: Bacteria > Bacillati > Actinomycetota > Actinomycetes > Kitasatosporales > Streptomycetaceae > Streptomyces > Streptomyces sp. NPDC056361. The sequence goes on along the minus strand of NZ_JBHJQI010000019.1, from coordinate 26,180 downwards.
CCGCTTGTGGGACACGGACGACACGGCGGCTCGACTCCTTGCCCTGCTCGTCTGCCGCCCGAAGGCCTTCGACCGTGACCGGCTGGACGCCATGCTGCGCGAGGCCCGCACCCCCAAGGTCCACGACTGGCTCGTGAACTACGTGGTGAAGAAGAACCCGCACGCCGAGGAACTCCGCGTCGCCTGGACCGCCGACCCCGACCCGGTCGTCGCGAGCGCCGGCTGGGCGCTCACCACCGAGCGCGTGGCCAAGAAACCCGACGGTCTCGACCTCGCGGACCTGCTCGACGTCATCGAAGCCGACATGAAGGACGCGCCCGACCGCCTGCAGTGGGCGATGAACCACTGCCTGGCGCAGATCGGCATCGACCACGCCGAGTACCGCTCCCGCGCCATCGCCATCGGCGAGCGCCTAGAGGTCCTCAAGGACTACCCGACCTCGCCCGGCTGCACCTCGCCCTTCGCGCCCGTCTGGATCACCGAGATGGTCCGCCGACAGCACGACGCGTAGCCCCCTTGACGAGTCGGCCCCCCCGAGTCGGCCCCCGATTCGGCCCCTGAGTCGGCCTGCGAGTCGACCTCCAGGTGGACGACCGAGGCCGACGACCGAGGCCGACGACCGAGGCCGACGACCGAGGCCGACGACAGGGACCGGCTCCGCGGTTGCTGCCCCAGGTCACCGTGCCCCAGGTCCCCCAGTCACCGCCCCAGGTACCGGCGGCCGGTGAATATTCCGTGCCGTACCGGCCCGTGGGCGTGCACACTCGCCCCATGGCACACATGACGGCGTTCCAGGACGAGATCAGCGGCTGGGCGGCCGGTGGCTCCGGCGACATCGCGAGGGACCTGGCCGCGCGGCTGGACCTGCGCACGGCGGTGCTCCTGGAGGGTCCGAGCGACCTGGCGGCCGTGGAGACGCTGGCGGCGCGGCGGGGACGCGATCTCGCTGCCGAGGGTGTGTGCGTCGTGTCGATGGGCGGTGCCATGAACGTCGCGCGCTACGCGGGCCTCCTCGGCCCGCCCGGCCTCGGCCTCCGCCTCACCGGACTCTGCGACGCCCGCGAGCAGCCGTACTACGATCGCGGCCTCCGGAGGGCCGGCGCGCCCCACGACGACATCTTCGTGTGCGTGGCGGACCTGGAGGACGAGCTCATCCGCACCCTCGGTCCGGACGCCGTCGAGGAGATCATCCGGCTGGAGGGCGACCTCCGCCCCTGGCAGACCTTCCTGCACCAGCCAGCCCAGCACGGTCGTCCCCGTCACCAGCAGCTCCGCCGCTTCCTCGGTACGAAGAAGGGCCGCAAGATCCGCTACGGCACCCTCCTCGTGGAGGCCCTCGACCCGGCGCGGGCGCCGGCACCGCTCGACGACCTCCTGAACAGCCTCTGACGGCAGGCCACGCGGAGAGGCGCCGGGGCATGCCAAGGCCCCTCTCGGCGTGCTTGTCCCGTGCCATCGAACCTTGAGGGCGTGTCAACGGAGTTCGAGCGATAGTTCCCCCGGGTGGAGGTCCGCCCGCAGCCCTTCGCATGCGGGGCGGGACGTGGCCCATCAGCATGGCTGTATGAGAGAGCGCCGGACCTTGTGCCACGGAATCGCGGCGACTGTGCTTCTCGCTGCCCTGGCAGCCTGTTCGGCCGCCGCTGACAGCGGTGGCGGTCCGAGCTCGGCGCCCCCGACCCGCGACGACGCTTCCACGGGCGTGCCTCCAGGAGCCGAGGTGCTCGGCACAGTGCGTCCCGGTGAGCCTTTCGACGTCACGGTCATCGCCTCGGACACGGCCGACGACCCGCACAGGTGGCGGTTCACCGTGCGCAACGTGGTCTGTGGCATGCCCCTCGACCCCGCAGTCGTGGCCTACGCGGCCGACTCTGTCGGCGCACCTACCGCCAGCCCGACGCCCGAGGTCGGCAAGCAGTTCTGTGTGTTGACCATGGACGCGGTCAACGTGGGCAAGAGCAGGGCGAACTGGAACGCCGACAGCAGGGTGAGCCTGAACGTCGCGGATACGCGCTACACCATGTCGCAGAAGGACTCCGACTACGCCTCGGACTACGCCCAGTACTGGAACAGCAGGGGCCAGACGGCACCGACCTTCGGCCTCAACCCGGGCAGCAAGGGGCCGGTGCACGGGATCTTCCAGATTCCGACGGGAGAGAAGCCCACAAGCGTCTGGGTCACGTCCGGCACGGCCATCACGACGATCGACGGCGTCCAACCGGGCTATCTCGTGCCGCTTGCCTGAACCGAGACGCCACGGGGCGGGGCAGGCGCGCTGTTCGAGGAGCTGGTCGGCCGGGTGCCGTGGCGGGCCGAGGAGCGGCCGATGTACGACAGTGTGGTGGCCGTGCCCCGGCTCCTGGCCCATTACGGCGAGGGCGCCGCGCTGCCGCATCCGGCGCTCGTCGAGGCGCGGGAGACACTGGACGCCCACTACGACCGCGAGCAGCGGGCCCGGCGCCTCAGCAGGTGGTGCCGGTGGGGACCGTGCGGCGGTCGATGAGGTAGGCGTCGACGTGTTCGGTGACGCAGGAGTTGCTGCGGCCGTATGCGGTGTGGCCGAAGCCCTTGTAGGTCAGGAGGCGGCCGCCGGGGAACTGGGAGGCGAGGCCGGCCGCCTCCTCGTAGGGGGTGGCCGGGTCGCCGGTGGTGCCGACGACGAGGACGGGAGGGACGCCGTCGGCGTTGACGCGGTGCGGCTGCCGGGGGGTGGTGGGCCAGTCCTTGCAGGTGAGGGCGGAGGTCACGCTCGACGTGCCGTAGCGGCCCGCGGCCTTGTCGGCGGCGGGGAGGGCCTTCCAGTAGGCCTGGGCGTCGTGGGGGTGGGGGACGTCGAAGCAGTTGACGGCCTGCAGGGCCGCCTCGCTGTTGTCGGACGGGGCGTCGGCGCCGGGCGCGCCGGTGTCACCCGAGGCGTCCGGGTCGGGGGTGGTCCCGGGGGTCCCGTCGCTCTCGGAGTCGTCGCTCTCGGAGTCGTCGGTCTCCGGGGCGGGCTCCTCGGACGTCGCCAAGCGGGCGAGCTTCGTGCCGTCGCCGCGCTCCGCGTCGGCCAGGGCTTCCGACAGGTCCTTCCACTGGGCCTCAGGGGTGTACATGGACGTGGTGAGCGCGCCGAGCAGCGTGTTCGCGTCGGCGCCGTACTCGTCGCCGTCGACGGGCAGCGGCTCGCGCGCGGTCTTCTCGAACAGTCCCTCGATGAGGGCGCGTATCTCCTCGGGGGTGCCGGCGGGGCAGCTGTCTCCGGCGACCTCGGCGCACGAGGAGATGTAGTCCTCGACCGCCCGCCGGAACCCGACGCCCTGGCTCACGGCACGCCGGGACCAGTCCAGTGAGGGGTCGACGGCACCGTCGAGGACCATGGCGCGGACCCGGCGCGGGAACTGCTCGGCATACGCGGTCCCCAGACTCGTCCCGTACGACCAGCCGAGATAGGTGACCCGGGACTCCCCGAGGGCCGCCCGCAGCACGTCCATGTCCCGGGCGACGTCCTCCGTGCCGACGTGGCGCAGGATCCCGCTGCCGGCCTTCGCACAGGCGTCGGCCTCCTGCTTCGCGGACGCGAGCACCTCGGCGCGCTCCGACTCGGTCCTGGGGAAGAAGGGATCTGCCGCGGGGGTCGCGGGGGCCGTCTCCTCCGCGGCCGGTGCGGTCGCGCCCTCCGCGCCCTCCGCGCCCTCCGCGCTCTCCGAGGGCTTCGCGGGCTCCGTGTCTCCGCCGCAGGTCAGGGCGGGGGAGCTGCCGCCGACGCCCCGGGGGTCGAAGGACACGATGTCGAAGCGGGCGCGGACCTTCGGGCTGAAGGACTCGGCCATCCCCTCCTGCAGGAGGGACGTCACGCCGGAGCCGCCGGGGCCGCCGGGGTTGGCGATGACCGATCCGATCCGCCCGCCGGACCCGGTCGTGACGGCGCGGGCCACCGGCAGGACGAAGGTCTTGCCGTTCGCCGGGTGCGCGTAGTCCATCGGGACGGTGAGCTCGGCGCACTGGTGGTCCCCGCACGCGGTCCACTTCAGCTTCTGTCCGTAGAAGGCGCGCAGCTCGGGCCGGGTGGCGGGGTCGGTCCGGCCGGACTTCGGCCGGTCCGGGGCGGGGGCCGTGGTGCAGGCGGCGAGGGTGGCGCCGACGACGGCGGCGAGCGTGACGGCGAGGGCGGGACGGCGGACGGCGCGGATCAACGTGGTGCTCCCATGTTCGGTTCAGGGGGAGCTTGCCGGGCCGATGCTGAGGATTTGATGAGGAAGGGACGCGTCAGGGAGCCGTGGGCAGCCGCAGGACGAAGCGGGCGCCGCCCAGGTCGCCGCGGTCGGCGGTGAGCGTGCCGCCGTGGGCGTGGGCCACCCAGGAGGCGATGGAGAGCCCGAGGCCGGTCGATCCCGCCCCGCTGCGGAACCGTTCGAAGAGGGCGCCCGCGATCTCCGGCGGGAGGCCCGGTCCCGCGTCCTCGACCGTCACCGACCCGTCCCGGCCCACGCCGATCCGGACGTCGGCGGGCTCCCCGGGGAGGTGTCCGTGGGCGAGGGCGTTGCCGAGGAGGTTGGCCACGGCCCTGCGGACGAGATCGGGGTCGGCGTTCACGACGGTCTCCTCGGCCGTGACCGACACCCGGTGACCCTCGACGGGGGCCTCCGCGACCACCGCCTCCACGAGCTGGTCGAGCCGCAGCGGCTCGCGCGCGAGCGAGGCCGTGCCGGACATGAGCCGGGCCCGGGTCAGCAGCCCGTCGACCAGGCCGCCCATGCCCTCGGCGAGCCGCAGCGTGCGCTTCAGCACGTCGGTGGTGTCCGTCTCGCCGCGCAGTGCGGTCTCGGCGAGCGTCCGCAGGGACGCGGCCGGTGTACGGAGGTCGTGCGCCGCGTCGGCGAGGAACGCCTCCTGCTGGCCGAGCACCGTCAGGGCCGGCCGGACGGCCCGCCCGGACAGCAGGTGCCCGACGGCCGCGGAGAGCGCCACGAGGAGCGCGCAGCCGGCCGTCACCAGCCACAGCAGCCGACGGTGATCGGCCGCCTGGTCCGATGTCGCCGTCATGGTCACGATGACGCCCTGCGGCGGATCACCCTCGCCGGCGTCCGGTGCGAAGAACGGCATGGCGAACACCCGGACGGGCTCGCCGTCCGTCGCCCGCCGGTCGAAGGCCACACCGTCCTCGCCGCGCACGGCGGCCGCCGCCACCTCCCGTACGTCCGCGTCCGCCACGGACAGGCAGGGTCGGGCCGGGGCGTGCTCGACGACCAGCCGGGGGCTCTCGGCCCGGTCCTTCGCGGGCGCCACCGTCAGCACCGACAGGGGCGGGCAGCCGGTCCCCATCGTCTCGACGAGCGTGCCCGTGTCCAGCCGGCCGTCCTCCGCGGTCTCGAGGAGGCCGACCGCCCAGCTGGTGTCCACGTTCATCGTCCGGTCCAGCTGCTCGCGCCAGCGCGCGTCGTCGCTGCGCACGGCGAAGGCGGCCATCGCCACCAGCCCCACGGCGCTGGTCAGCGCGAACAGCGCGGTCGTCCGCCGCCGCAGCCGCCGCACCCGCTCCGTCGGAGTAAGCATCCGGGACCCGCGTACCCGGGCGGGACGCCTCACGCCTCGCCGTCCGCCGCGAGGCGGTAGCCGACACCCCGCACGGTGTGGACGACGGGCGGGTCGCCCAGTTTGCGGCGGAGCTGGGAGACGAGGACGTCCAGGACGTTCGACTGCGGCTCGGCCATCTCGTCCCAGCAGCTCTCCAGCAGCTCCGCCCGGGACACCGCCTGATCGGCACGCGTGGCGAGCGCCTCCAGGACGGCGAACTCGCGGCCCGTCAGGGTCAGCAGCACCCCGGCGCGGTGGACGCGCCGGCGCGCGGTGTCGATCTCCAGGTCGCCCACCCGGTGCACGGGCGGGCGGACGACGGCGGAACGCCGGCACAGGCTGCGCACCCGCGCGACCAGCTCCGGCACGGCGAACGGCTTGACCAGGTAGTCGTCACCGCCGCTCGCGAAGCCCTCGACGCGGTCGGCGACCGAGTCGCGCGCGGTGAGGAAGAGCACCGGCACCGCCCGGCCGCTCCGGCGCAACCCCTCCACGTACGCGGCGGCGTCCCCCGACGGAAGCATCCGGTCGAAGACGGCGCAGTCGTACGCGGTGACGAACAGCGCCTCGTCCGCCCGGGGCAGATCCGCGGCCTCGTCGACGGCGAGGCCCGCGGCACGCAGCGCCGCCGCCACCCCGAACCGCAGGTTGTCGTCGTCCTCGACCAGTAGCACTCGCACGCCGCACACCCTAGGCGATGCCCCCTGACGCCTCGGGACACGCCCGCGAGCCCCCGGCCTCACCGACGAGGCACCCTCTAGATCGCGGGCCCCGTGCTGTCGCGGACGACGAGTTCGGGGCGGAGGAGGAGGCGGGAGGTCGCGGAGGGGCCGGGGGAGGTGGTGTCGCGCAGGAGGAGCTCGATGGCCTGTCGGGCCATCTCACGCTTGGGGAGGGCGACGCTGGTGAGCTCGGGCCGGGAGAGGAGCGCTTCGGGACTGTCGTCGAGTCCGACCACGGAGAGGCCGTGCGGTACGGAGCGCCCGGCCTCGCGGGCCGCGACGAGGGCGCCGGCGGCGAGGACGTCGTGGGTGGCGAAGAGGGCGGTGGTCGCGGGCGCCGCCGCGAGCGCCGCGTGCGCGGCGGCGATGCCGCCCCGGAACGACGGTTCGGGCGCGATGTGGATCGCACGGTCCGGGACGGTCACCCCGTCGGCGGCGAAGGCGCGCCGGAACCCCTCGACGCGTACGGAATGGGCGGGGCTGGCCAGGACGGCCACCCGCTCGTGCCCGAGTTCGCGCAGATGGCGTCCGGCGAGGTAGCCGCTGTAGTCGTAGTCGATGGTGACCACGGGGAACCGTTCGGGCACGTCCGTCTCCCAGGCGCACAGCACGACGGGGAAGCGGGCGTGGGCCAGCAGGGGCAGATGGTCGATCAGGTCCTGGTCGCCCGCGATCAGCAGGGCGTCCACCGACCGGCTCGTCAGGCCGGCCAGATGGCGCCGGGCCCGCTCTCCGTCCCGGCGGGTGGTGCAGAGCAGCAGGCGGTGGCCGTGCTCCTCCAGGACGTCCTCGACGGCTTCCACCACGTCCGCGTAGAAGGCGGTGGAGACGGTGGGCACGAAGAGGCCGACCGTCCTGGTGTTGCCGGTCGCCAGCGACCGGGCCACCAGGTTGGGCAGGTACCCGAGCTCGTCGATGGCCGCCCGCACCCGCGCCTCGGTCGCCGGACGCACCGCCACCCTGCCGCTGATGACGTTGGAGACGGTCTGCTTCGTGACGCCCGCCCGCTCCGCCACGTCCTGCATCGTCACCATGGCGCGCCCTCGTTTTACCGATCAAAGAGGAAGGCAACGTAGCCCCGCCCGGCCCGCCGGTCAAGGGTGGGCGCAGGCCTCCGGTCAGGGCGGCCGTCGATCCGTGGAGATGCGAAGGATTCTGCGTCCACGTCTTGTTTTACCGGTCAAATGCGCCGTACGTTCTGCGCCGAGCTGCTCGATGCCATGCGGTCCAGCGCGTCGCCACGCGGTCCAGCATCGCCACGCGGTCCAGCGCGTCGCCATGCGGTCCAGCGCGTGGCCACGCGGTCCCCCACGTCGAAGGAGTACCTGTGCCAGGCACCCGAAGGAGACTCGTCGGAGCTCTCGCCGCCACGGCCATGGCCATGGCGGGCGGCAGCGCCCTGACGGCACCGTCGGCGTCCGCCGACGCGTCCGCCGCCCCCACGTACACCGTCACGGTCGGCGCGAAGGGGTCGTGGACCCATCCGGACGACACGCCCGCCGGCACCTACATCGACAAGGACGGCACCTTCTACTTCCAGCAGGCGCACGCGCTGTACGGCGCGAACGACCCCCGGAAGTGGACGTTCTACACGGGCACGAACTTCGACACCGCCACCCGGTCCGCGGCGATCAGCGGCGCGGCCGACCCCGCGAACCCCGCCGACAGGAACGACGACACGACCTGGCGGTGCGACAACAGCCCCACCGGCGTCGAGGCCACCGTGGCGCCGGCCGGCTCGTCGTACGCCCACCGGAACTACTGCGACCTGGCGGGCGTGTGGGTCGACCCGGACACCGGCGACTGGTACGGCCTCGTGCACAACGAGTTCACCCCCCAGCCGTTCGGCGACGGGGTCCACTACGACGGGATCGACACCGCGGTCTCCACGGACCAGGGCCGCACGTGGCGCGTCAAGGGCCACGTCATCACCTCGCCGTACAGCACCGAGCGGGGCGACACCGCCGCCTTCCCGCAGCAGACGTACCACTACGGCGACGGCGACCAGCGACTGTTCGCCGACACCGCGTCGGGCTACTTCTACGCCTTCTACGGCTCGCGCGTCGTGGAGAAGGGCGGCGGCTGGAAGGCCTTCCACGCGCACGTGGCCCGCTCGCCGATGTCCGCGAAGATGGCGCCCGGCTCGTGGCAGAAGTGGTACGACGGCGCCTGGTCGGAGCCCGGCGTCGGCGGCAGGGAGAGCAACATGGTGCCGGTCGGCGCGGGCAGCACCACGGGCTACACCCCGGTGTCCGGCGAGTACGACCCCGCCACCGCCGGCACGGTCGCGCAGCAGGTCGCGGCGGGCCGGATGCCGCCCACGTCCCCGCTGTTCGTCATGGACATCACCTACAACGCGTACCTGGGCCTCTACATCGGCCAGCCGCAGGCCGTCGACCAGAGCGGCAAGGCACCCCAGCAGATCTACGCCACCACCGACCTCACGACGCAGAAGTGGTTCCTCCTCGGCGACACCGGCAGCCACACCAACGCCTCCTGGTACCGCTGGTTCCTCGACGGCGTGAACAAGACCGGCTCCGGCATCGTCGGCAGGAACTTCCGCTCGTACTGCTCGTTCGGCTGCTCGGGCGGATCGTCGAGCGAGTACGTCGACCTCACGGTCGGCTCCTCCGCTCCCGCCGCACCCGTCGACCCGAGCAGGACCTACCGGATCGCCGGCGCGGGCGGCCGCGTCCTCGCCCAGGTCTCCGGCGGCTCCGCCACGACCTCGGTGGCCGCCGGCACCGGATCCGCCCTCGAATCGTGGGTGTTCACCGCCGGCGGCGACGGCTCGTACCGCATCTCCAACGCCTCCACCGGCCGGCTCCTCGGCGTCGACTCCGCCACCACCACCCAGCGCGCCTGGGGCACCAGGCCCACGGTGACCGCCATGCCGGCCGGCGGGCCCAGCGTCGGACAGCAGTGGTTCGTCATCCCCGGCGCCTCCGCCGCCGACGGCACCGCGACGGGCACGTACCGACTCGTCAACCGCTACAGCGGACTCGTGATCGGGCTGTCGGCCGACCCGGCACGCCTCGCCGAGACCGTCCCCACCCGCGCCTGGACCAACACCACCGGCAACCCGGTGGGCGGGACCCGCGGCGCCGGCGAGCAGACCCTCACCCTCACGCCCACCGGTGCGGCGCCGGGCCCCGTCCCCGACGGCACCCACACCCTCGTCACCGGCGGCCGGGCGCTCGACGACCCCGACCACAGCACCACCCCCGGCACCCAGCTGATCACCTGGAGCCCGACCGGCGGCGCCAACCAGAACTGGAACCTCACCCGGAAGACCGACGGCTCCTACGAGATCGCCAACGCCGAGTCGGGACTCTGCGCGGACGTCGAGGGCGGCTCCACCAGCGCGGGCGCCAAGGTGATCCAGTGGACCTGCACCGGCGGACCGAACCAGCGGTGGAACCTCACCCGGCAGGCGAACGGCACCTACACGGTCGCGTCCCTGAAGAGCGGCCTGCTGCTCACGACGGCCTCGACCGGCAACGGCTCCGCGGTGACGCAGCAGCCGGACACCGGCTCGACGCGGCAGCAGTGGACGATCACCTGAGGTGACGGCGGGCGCCCTGCCGCCGCGTCACCGGCGCGGCGGCAGGGCCTGCTCCGTCCAGATGGTCTTGCCCGAGCGCGTGTACCGGCTTCCCCACCGGTCGGTGAGCTGCGCGATGAGGAAGAGACCCCGCCCGCCCTCCTCCGTGGCGTGGGCCCGGCGCATCCTGGGCTGCGTTCCGCTGCTGTCGGAGACCTCGCAGATCAGCGACGCCGCGCGGATCAGCCGGAGCCCGACCGGCCCGCCCGCGTACCGGATGGCGTTGGTGACGAGCTCGCTGGCCACCAGCTCGGTGGTGAAGGCCAGTTCGTCCAGGTCCCAGCGGGACAGCTGCGCGAGCACGCGCGCGCGGGCCTCGGCCACCACCGAGGGGTCGGCCGCGAACGTCCACTGGGCACTGTCCTCCGGAGAGACCCCGCGGACCGTCGCGAGCAGCAGCGTCACGTCGTCCGACAGCGGACCCGGCACCAGCCCCCGCACCACCCCGGGACCGATCTCCTCCAGGGGCCGCCCCGCTTCCAGCGACGCCGACAGCGCCTGGCGGAAGGCGGCCATTCCCTCGTCGAGGTCGGCGTGGCCGCGCTCGATCAGACCGTCCGTGTAGAGCGCGAGGAGACTGCCGTCCGCCACTTCCACCTCGACCGGCTCGAACGGCAGGCCGCCGACCCCGAGCGGCGGACCGGGACTGAGGTCGACGTACGCGACGGTGCCGTCCGGGGTCGCCACGGCGGGCGGCGGGTGCCCCGCGCTGGCCACGAGGCAGCGCCGGGTCACGGGGTCGTACGTCAGGTACAGGCACGTGGCGCCGAACGACCCGAACGCGATCTCGGTGCCGGGCGGCCGGCTCGCCTGGCCGCCGTCGGCGTCGATCGCGAACTGGGACACGAGGTCGTCCAAGTGGGTCAGCAGCTCGTCGGGTTCGAGGTCCAGGTCCGCCAGGGTCCGTACGGCGGTGCGCAGCCGTGCCATCGTCGCCGTGGCCTGCAGACCGTGTCCGACGACGTCGCCGACGACCAGCGCGACCCGCGCGGAGGACAGCGGGATGACGTCGAACCAGTCGCCGCTGACGCCCGTGGCCGTGTCCGTCGGGAGGTAGACGCTCGCGGTGCGCACCGTGGGGGTGTCGGTCGACGACGAGGGCAGCAGGCTGCGCTGGAGACCGACCGCGGCGTTCCGCTCGCGGGCGTACCGGCGCGCGTTGTCCACGACCAGGGCGGCACGGGAGGCGATCTCCTCCAGGAGGGCCAGGTCCTCGCCCGTGAACGGCGGACGGTCGTCGCCGCGGGCGACCCGGATGCGGCCGAGCACGGATCCCCGCGCCCGCAGCCACGCGCTCATCCCGTGGGCGAGGGCGAGGGTGTCAGGCGCCTCTACGCCCTCCGCCGCATGGGCCGATCCGTGATGCGACGCCCGGTTCGACCAGACCCGGCCCGACAGCGCCCCGCCGGTGTCGACCGCGACCCGCGCACCGGTCGCGAATCCGCCGGGGGAGGCCCCGGGGACGTCGCCGGCCACCGCCGTCCGGCGCAGCGCGTGGTCGTGATGGCTCTCGGGGCCGGGCTCCTCGTACGTGAAGACGGCCTCGGCGACGTCGACGACGGCCACGTCGGCCAGCGCCGGCACCAGCACGTCCGTCAGGTCCCGGGTGATCTCCTCGGCGGACAGGTTCGTGCTGAGCACCGTCGTCGCCCGGTGCAGCAGGTCCAGTCGGCGCCGCGTGAGCCGCTGCTCCGTCACGTCGACGAACAGGGCGGTGACCCCCATCACGAGCCCCTTCGCCCCCTGGAGGCGGAACGCGGACAGCGCCATGATCCGGCCCGGTCCCGGATCGACCACCGTGCGGACCTCCGCGTCGAAACCGACCAGCGGGACCCCGGTCGCCAGGACCTCCCGCAGCCGCTCGTCGATCACCCGGGCGTCCTGCTCCCGGAGGAAGTCGCCGAGCCGCGCCCCGTACAGCTCGCCCGGCACGCCGGAGTAGGGGAGGAGGTGGGTGTTCGTGCGCACCAGCCGCAGCTCGTTGTCCAGCACGGCGAGACCGATCCGGTCCTGGAGGAACAGCTCCCGCATGAAGGCGTGGCTCTGGCGCCACTGGGCGACCAGCACGCGCGGGGCGCCGAGCACCAGGAATTCGCTCGACCGGCCGGTCCGCTCGCCGGCGACCAGCGGCAGGACCCGGAACTGCACCTCGCCGCCGGAGTCAGGGGCGAGCTCCGCCCGGCCCTCCCAGACCGGCCCGTCACGCTGTCCGAGGACGCTCCGCCAGTTCGCGGGCACGGCGAGGAGATCCCACACCCGCCGCCCGTGGAGTTCCGCGGCGGAGCGCTTCAGCAGGGTCTCCGCGGCCGGTGTGCACCTCAGGATCGTCCCCTCGGCGTCCACCACGAGGGCGGCGGAGTGCCCCGCGTCGAGTGGGTCGTCGCTCCCGGGGATCATCGGAATCCCCCTCCGTTCGGCGCTTCAGCGGCCGGGACCGCCGCTCCTCACCACTCTGCCCGGCCGCCCGCCCCTCGGCATGCCGTACTCCTCCGAATGGCACCGGACCCGGGCGGCCGGGCGGCCGGGCGGCCGGGCGGGCGCGTCAGCGTGCGGCGGGCCGGGCCGGAGCCGTACGCGCCGTGCCGACCGGGCCGATGGCGGTGGCGGTGGACCAGGCGGCCAGTCCGGCCCCCAGGCATCCCGCCCGGTCCCCGAGTGCCGCGCGGACCACCTCAGGCCGCCGCTGGAACGTCAGCCGCCGGTCGAGGGCGGCGCGCAGCGGGTCGAGCAGCAGTCCGCCGGACTCGGCGAGACCGCCTCCGACCACGACGACCTCGGGCGCGAGCAGCGTCGCCGCCGTGGCCAGCGCCGCGGCGAGGGCCTCGACGGCGCGGTCCCACACGGCCCGGGCGTCGGCGTCGCCCCGCACGAGCATCGCCGCCACCTCGGCGGCGCCGTCGACCTCGCGCCCGACGCGCGCCCCGTAGGCCGCGCCGATCGCCGCCGCCGACGCGACCGTCTCCAGGCAGCCGCGGCCGCCGCAGGCGCAGGGCTCGCCGCCCGGCTCGACCACGACGTGGCCCAGCTCGCCCGCGTAACCCCCGGCGCGCACCGCCCGCCCGTCGCTGAACACGGCCGCGGAGATGCCGGTCCCGACGGGCACGAACCACGCGTCCCGCACCCCCCGCGCCGCCCCGAGGCGGCACTCGGCCGCGCCTCCGGCCCGTACGTCGTGCCCGAGCGTGACGGGCAGCCCCGACGCGCCTTCGAGCACGGCGGCCAGCGGCAGGTCGCGCCATCCGAGGTTGACCGAGTGGACCGCCGTCCGCGTCTCCTCGTCGACGATGCCCGGGACCACCACCCCGGCGCCCCGCACGGTCAGCGCCCGGGCGGCCGCGCTCTCGTCGAGGCCGCGCAGTACGGCGGCGATCTCGGCGACCACCGCGTCCGGCCCGGCCCGCCTGGGCGTCGCCCTGCGCACGGTGTGCAGGGCGTTCAGATCGCGGTCGAGCAGCGCGCCCTTCATCCCGGTCCCGCCCACGTCCAGCGCGATGACGCAGTCGGACCCGCCGGGCTCGTCACGCGGGACGGACATCGCTGTGCTGGGCATACCGGGCGGCTCCTTGGGGAGAGGGTGCACACAGAGGGATTCGATGCGTGAACATGCTCGTAACATACGAGTTTCACGCAACTTCGAGCATGCAGGTGTGAGATTACGAGGCGGGGGCGACCCGCGTCCAGAGGGAACGGGGCCGGTCGCCGGACTGGCTGCCACCGGACGGGGGCGGCCGCCGGGCGGGACGTCCGCCCCGCCCGGCGGCCGGTGCGATCAGAGGGCCGGCCGGTCGTCGACGCGGACCAGCCGGTGCCCGCGCAGGGTGTACAGCCGTCCGAGGCCGTCGACGTTGACGTGCGGGCCGCTGTACCAGGCGCCGTCGATGTCGGGGACGACCGTGCTCACGGCGAACGTCTTCGGATGGAAGCGGAAGAGGGTCGTGTCCGAGACGCCGTAGACCACGCCCCGGCTGGTCGTCATCGCCGCGAAGCCGGGGCAGACGGCCCGTACGTCGGCGGTGTGGACGAGCCGGCGGGTCGGCAGGTCGACGACGAAGAAGCCGCCCTTGCGGGCGAGTCCGTACAGGTGCCGGCCACGCACCGCCAGCGCGGCCACACCCGTGGAGAAGGGGAGGTCGAGGCGCCACGCCTCGCGCCCGGCGACCGGGTCGAACGCCACGAGCGTGCCGCGCGGTCCCTGGGCCGTGGGATTGTCGCCGCCGAGGTACGCGACCCCCTCCCGCGCGGCGACCGCGCGCACCAGCTGGACCCCGTCCACCGGGTTGACGTACACCGCCTTGGCGCCGCTCCCCGGCGCGTACGTCCACAGCGAGCCGCCGCCCTCCGTGTCCGACTGCGCGCCGACGAGGAGCAGCCGGTTGACGGAGTCGAAGCACACGTCGAGCGGCCGGTTCTGCTCGCTCGGGAACTTCGCCAGCTGGTGGGGCTGTTCGTCGGCCGACGGGTCGTACGTCCACATGCCCTGTCCGCTGTACTGACCGGTGTACAGGACCCCGTCCAGCACCTCGGCGTCCTTCGCCTCGCCGGGCGCCCGGAGGTTGACCACCGCTCCGGTCCGCAGGTCGTGGCGGGCGATGACGTTGTTCCCGCCGACGTAGACGTGGCAGCCGTCGGCGGCGATCCCCATCGCGGTCTGCGGGCTGACGGGCGCGCCCGCCTCGCCGAGGTCGGTGACGACGCACGCGCCGGAGGCCGTGTCGATCTCGCCGACGAAGCCGTAGCCCGAGACCACGGCGAGGGTGCCGCGGGTGTGGTCCAGGCCCCAGATCTCGCCCAGGTCGGGGCCGTCGTGCGCGAGGGGGGCCACGGTTCCGGTCGACGGCGTGAAGGAGTGCAGGCCGCCCTCGCCGGCGAAGTAGATCCGGTCGCCGTCCGTCGCCAGGTTCTTGACCACCGTCCCCGCGGTCGTCGTCACGGTGTACGAGGAGAGGTCGGCCAGGTCCATCACGGCGAGCTTGGCGCGCTCGGTCGAACCCGAGGTGCCGACGACGAGGCGGTCGCCGAAGACGGCGATCTCGCGCAGGCTGGGGTCCCGCCGCATCTCGGCCGGCGTGACGTCGGCGAAGGTGCGTGCCGCACGGTCGTACGCGTAGAGCGACGCCTTGCTCGTGCCGTCGCCGCCGGCCAGGACGCTGCCGGCGCCGAAGAAGACGGTGGTGTCCGTGGCGGCGACGGCCCTGGCCAGGGTGGCGTTCGGGTCGGGGACGCCGAGCTTGGTGACGCGCCCGGTGCCGGGGTCGTACATCCACAGCGCGGGCGCCTTCCCGGGCACGCCGCCCACGGCGTACACGGTGCCGTCCGGGGCGACGGCGAGTTCCCGGATGTCCCGGTCCTCGGTGCGGCCGACGGGGACGGCGGGCCCGTCGGGTGCGGTGAGGTCCCAGCGGAAGAGGTTCGGCAGGCCTTCGTCGGCCTTGGTCAGGATGCCGGCGTACAGGTACCGGCCGGTGGGGTCGGCCGCGAGGGCCTGGACCGAGTGCCCCGTCCCGAGGTCGGTCCTCGCCACCACCGTGCGCGTCGGCAGGTGGAAGGCGATCAGCCGCGTCGGGGTGAGGTTCCTGGAGCCGATGTACACGGTGTCGCCGACCAGCAGACCGCTCATGAGCGCGAACTGCTCGATGGCGGGCCCCAGGTCGGTGACGGTGGTGGCGGCGGACGCGGTCGACGCGGCCCGTGCCGGTGCGGCGAGCAGCGGTGCCGTGGCGGCGGCGATGCCGAAGGCGCCGCCGGCGCGCAGGAGTTGGCGCCGGTCCATCGACGGAGGCTGTGGCATGGGGACTCCTTGGGTCGTGGGGAGGGGTGACGCGGGGGCGTGAGTGCGGCGGGACGGGTGCGGCCGTCAGGCCGAGGTGGCGAGGGCGGCGTGGTGCACCGGGTGCGCGAAGGGCAGCCCGGAGCAGTAGCGGGCGATCTCGTCGAGGGCGCTGCCGGTGATGCGGAGGAGTTCGCCGCCCAGCGAGCCGGCGATGTGCGGGGTGAGGAGGACGTTCGGCAGCGAGTACAGCGGCGACGCGGCGGGCAGCACCTCCGGTTCGGTGACGTCCAGGACCGCGTGGAGGCGGCCGGCCACGGCGTGTGCGGTCAGGGCCGCGGTGTCGACGAGCGACCCCCGCGCCGTGTTGACGAGCGTGGCGCCGTCCCGCATCAGGGCCAGCCGTCGCGCGTCGATCAGATGGCGGGTCTCCGGAAGTTCCGGGGCGTGCAGCGAGACCACGTCCGAGGCGGCGAGGAGTTCGTCGAGCTCGACGAGCCGGACCCCCAGCGCGGCGGCTCGGACGGGGCCGACGTGGGGGTCGGCGAGGAGGAGGTCGAGGTCGTGGGGCCGCAGCAGTTCGAGCACCTTGCGGCCGACGAGCGAGGCTCCGACGACGCCCACGGTGCGGCGGTGGTTGCCGAACCCGGGGAAGAGGCGGGACCAGTCGAGCGGGTCGCGGTGTTCGCGGTAGAGGGCCCCGATGTCCAGGACGCGCTTGTTGGCGAAGAGGATCGCGGCGACCGTGTACTCGGCGACGGGCACGGCGTTGGCCGCAGCGGCCGACGACACCGTGATGCCGCGCTCCCAGCAGGCCGGGGTCACGTGGTGCTTGACGCTGCCGGCCGCGTGGACGATCGCCTTGAGGGCGGGTGCGCGCGCCAGCACGTCCTCGTCCACGACGGGGCAGCCCCAGGAGGTGACGAGGAGTTCGGCCTCCTCCAGGGCGGGTTCGCGGGCGAAGTCCTCCGTGACGCGGTCCGGGTCGATGTCGACGTACGAGAGGAGGCGCTCGACCTCCGGGGGAGGGAACAGGGCGTCGCGGTGCCGCCGGGCCATGGCGAACAGCGCGCGGGGGCGCCGGGCCGCGGCCGGGGTCGGGTCAGGGGTCGGGTTCATGGATGGACTCCAGTCAGTGGCGGTCTACTTGACGGCGCCGGCGGTCATGCCGGACTTCCAGAACCGCTGCAGCATCAGGAACACGGCGATCAGCGGGGCCACGGCCACCAGCGAGCCGACGACGGCCAGCAGGTAGTCCTCGGGATGGCCCTGGGAGAGCGCGGACGAATACCACACGTACAGGCCGAGGTTGACGGGGTAGAGGTCCTGGTCGGACAGCATCACCAGGGGCAGGAAGAAGCTGTTCCAGATCTGCGTGAACTGGAACAGGAAGATGGTCACGAAGCCCGGCGCCAGCATCGGGAAGGCGATGCGGCAGAACGCCCGGAACTCGCCGGCCCCGTCCATCCGCGCCGCTTCGAGGACCTCGTCCGGTACGTAGGACGCGCTGAACACCCGTGCCAGGTACACCCCGAACGGGAACACGAGCCCGGGGGTGAACACGCTCCAGAAGGTGTTCACGAGTCCGGCTTCGGCGGCCAGCAGGTACAGCGGGATCGCCAGCGCGGTGCCCGGCACCATCACGCCCAGCAGCACCAGGGAGAACAGCCGTTCCTTGAAGGGGAACGCGAGCTTGTCGAAGGCGTAGCCGGCCGCGACGGCGAACACCGACGCCAGCAGGGCGCCGACACCCGCGTACGCCACGGTGTTGGCCACCCAGCGCAGGTACACCCCGCCGTCGGCGGTGAACAGGTGCCCCAGGTTCTCCGTCAGGTGGACCTCGTCGCCCAGCGCGAAGCCGTTCGTGCCGAAGAGGTCGTCGCGGCTCTTGGTGGAGGACAGCAGCAGCCAGGTCAGGGGCGCCAGCGTGTAGAGGGTGGCGAGGCCGAGGAGGGCGGTGACACCGGTGCGCGACAGCAGGGCCGAAGGCGTCGGCCGCTTCCGGCGGCGGGGGACCGGGCGCGGGACGGGCCGGGACGGGGGCGCCGCCGGCGACGCCGCGGTGGTGCGGGCGGGGGTGGAGGTGGGGGTCATGAGGTGCTCCCGCGGCGTGAGATACGGGTGACGGCGAAGGACAGCACCGCGGCGAACAGCGCGATCAGCAGGGAGGCGGCCGCGGCCAGGCCGAAGTCGTTGTTCTGGAAGGCGGCGGTCTGGACGTACATGTTGGGGGTCCAGCTGCTGCCGATGGCGCTGGACGCGTTGTAGATGACCTTCGGCTCGGTGAACAGCTGGATCGAGCCGATGACGGTGAACAGCACCGCGAGCGCCACCGCGGGGCGGATCATCGGCACCTTGACGGACAGCGCGGTCCGTACGGCTCCGGCGCCGTCGACCCGTGCGGCGTCGAGCGTCTCGCGGGGCACCGCCTGCAGCGCGGCGTAGAAGATGACCATGTTGTAGCCGGTCCACTCCCACACGGCGATGTTGGCGGCGGAGAGGACGGCGTTGTCGGCCGACAGGAAGCTGATCCCGATCCCCCCGGATTCGAGGAGGCCGACGACCGGGCTGAGACCGGGCGTGTAGAGGTACACCCAGATCAGCGCGGCGATCAGCCCGGGTACGGCGTGCGGGAGGAACAGCGCCAGCTGGAAGAAGGACCGGGCCTTGGCCAGGCCGCTGTCGAGCAGCAGGGCGAGCGCCAGGGCCCCGCCGATCATCACCGGGATGTAGACGGCGCAGTACGCGGCGATGACGAGGAAGCCGTCGCGGAACTCCGGGTCCGCCAGGGCCCGCAGGTAGTTGTCCCATCCGGCGAAGACGCTCTCGGTGCCGCCGAACCCGAGGCCCGACGTGCGGGTGGTGAACAGGCTCAGCCAGGCGGAGTACAGCATCGGGGCGAGGGTGACGGCCGCGAAGAGGCCGAGGAACGGAGCCAGGAGCAGTGCGGCGGTCCCGCGCTGGCCACGGGTGGAGGGGCTTGCCATGACGGCCTTTCGGGGGTGGGGCGAGGTGCGGGCGGAGGCGGGGCCGGGACCCCGCCGCCGTGCGCGGCGGGGGCACCGGTGGGCGACCTCGGCCGCTACGGAGCGGTGACCTTCATGCCGCGCTGCCGCATCTGGGCGACGGTGGTCCGCTCGGCGAGCGAGAGCACCGCGGGCAGGGACGCCGAGCCGTCGGCGACCTTGGGGAGTTCGTCGACGATCGCGGTGTTGGTCGCCCCCGTGACGGGCCCCCAGGTCCAGCCGGGCCGGATCGCCGCGTACGAGGCCGCCGCGACGGCGTACACGTCCTGCCCGCCGTAGTACCCGGTGGCGAACGCGGCCTTGGTGACGGGGACGAGCGCCGGGTCGGCGGGGAACATGCTGCTGGTGCCGGAGGACACCCACGCCTTCATGCCCTCGGGATCGGTGGTGATCCACTTGATGAACTCGGCGGCGGCGCCGCTGTTGTCCGCACCCTTCGGGATCACGAAGGACGAGCCCCCGTACATGGCCGAGGCGGGCTTGCCGTCCCAGGTGGGCACGGGGGCCACGGCCCACTTGCCCTTCTGGTCGGGGACGGTCGCCTGGTGGGCGCCCGCGCACCAGCTGGCGCAGACGTAGGCGACGGTCCTGTTCTTCTGGACTCCGGTCCAGAACGGGTCGAGCGAGCTCACCGAGTCGACGAGGTCCTCGCGGGCGAGGTCGCCCCAGTAGGTGGCGGCCTTCCGCGACGGGGCGTCGTCGAGGGTGACCTTCCAGGCGTCCTGCCCGGTCTCGAACCACCGTCCGCCGGCCTGCCAGGCGAGCGCGGTCAGCAGGCCGGGGTTGTCGGTGTAGAGGACCCCGCCGCGGGCGTTCGGGTCGGCCTTCCTCACCTGCTCGGTCATGGTGCGGTACGCGTCCCACGTGGTGGGCACGGCGATCTTGTGCCGGGTGAAGAAGTCCTTGCGGTACATCAGGGTCAGCGGGGCAGCGTCGCGGGGAACCGCCCACGTCCTGCCGCCGAGGTCGACGAGCTGGCGGACCGGCTCGGGGAAGCGCTCCTTGACGAGCGGGCCGAGCGATCCGCTCAGGTCCTCCAGCTTGCCCTGGGACGCGAACTCGGGCAGGTGCGGGTACTCGACGACCGCGACGTCCGGTGCCGTGCCGGCCTTCACGGCGTTGGTGAGCTTGGAGTAGTACTCCTGGCCCGACGGCACGGTCTCGAAGGTCACCTCGATGTCCGGGTGGCTCCGGTTGAAGGCCTCCGCCACGTGGTCCGAGCCCTTGAGGAAGGACCAGAAGGTGACCTTTCCGGTCTTCGACGCCGTCGGGGCGGCGGCTTCCCGGCCGGCCCCTCCGCAGCCGCTGACGAGGAGGGAGAGGGCGGCGACGGAGCAGGCCAGGGCGGCCGTTGTTCTGCGAAGCATGTTGTACACCGATCGTTCGCTGGGGTGTCGAACGGAATCATTCGACAGTCAGCATGCTTCGTCAATGCTTTCTGTTTCATTCGATTCGAAACGAAAGCAAATGATGCGAGGGTCGGTGTTCCCCGGGTCTCCCGCCCTCCGCTACGGGCGGCCACCGGCGACCGGGCCGCCCCCGCTGGAGGCGCGGACCCGCAGCTCCGGGCGGAGGAGCAGCTCCGCGAGGGGAGCCTCCGGCTCGGCCAGGCGGCGCCTCATCAGGTCCACGGCCCACGCGCCGACGGCCCTCTTCGGCGGCGCCACGGCGGTCAGCGGCACATCGCTCAGCTCGGCGACCTCGTCGTCGTACGTCACGACGGCCAGGTCCTCGGGAACGCGAAGGCCCCGCGCCTGCAGCAGGCCGACCAAGGTGACGGCGTCGAGGTCGTTGTGCACCAGCGCGGCCCGCACGTCACCCGCCTCGACCGCCCGCGCCAGCTCCTCGAACCACTCGCCGGACGCGGCCCCCTCCACCGGGCCGATGCGGTACTCCGGCCCCGCCTCCAGTCCCAGATCCCGGCACGCTGCCAGGTAACCCTCCCTGATCAGCGGGGTGTTGGGGCTCTCCGCCCGTGCGGCCAGGGCGATCCGCCCGTGCCCCAGCTCCGCCAGGTGCCGGACCGCGAGGCCCGCGCCGTGGGCATGGTCGGACGCGACCTGCTCCACCCGGCCCGCCCGCGCCCCGGCCCTCCGGTCCACGAGCACGACCGGCACGTCGAGGCCCGCGGGCCACTGCTCCGCCCGCCCGGCGGGTTCGAGACCCGCGCGGGGCATGAGCAGCAGGCCGTCCGCGCCCGCCGCCACCAGTCGCCGCGCCTGCTCCTGGTTCTCCGCGAGCGTCTCCCCCGACACGGCGAGCACGACGCGCACCCCGTGCGTCCGCGCGGCGTCCTGCACGCCGCGGATGATCTCCGGGTAGTAGTAGTCCCCGGGCGGCACCACCAGGCCCAGCACGCACTCCCGCCGTGCCTCCGGACGCCCCGTCGCCCCCGGTGTGGTCGCCTGCTCCGCCGCGGACGGCGACATCGCGCCCCCGTGCACCCGTACGACGAGCCCCCGGCCGGCCAGGTCCCGCACGTCCTGTCGCACGGTCACGGCGGAGACGCCGAGCTCCGCCGCCACGTCCTTGACCGTCACCGTCCCCCGGCGCTCCACCATCCGCAGGATCGCCTCACGCCGCTCTTCCGTCAGCACCCCGACCACTCTTCTCCTCCTGAGTGAAGCCGTTTGCTTTCACTCGACAAACGAAAGGTACCAACGAAGGATCGGACCGAAGGGTGGCGAGCACCCGCTCCCGGGCGGGCCGTCGGTGGAGCGCCGGACGATCTTGTTCCGTCAAGGCTTGCCAGGCATGCGATGTTCACGCAAACATGTAGGCGTCAAGCGTCTTCTCGCCCCCGCGACAGCGCGCCTCCCCAGCACAGGAGCACCCGTACATGCCTCTCCTCCAGATCGACGACGGCGGCTTCACACTCGATGGAGAATCGTTTCGGCTCCTGTCCGGCGGGCTGCACTACTTCCGGGTCCACCCCGACCAGTGGCAGGACCGGCTCCGCAAGGCCCGGCTCATGGGCCTCAACACCGTCGAGACCTACGTCCCGTGGAACCTCCACCAGCCGCGCCCGGACCACTTCGTCATGGACGGCGGCCTCGACCTCCCCCGCTTCCTCGACCTCGCCGCCGCCGAAGGGCTCCACGTCCTCCTGCGCCCCGGCCCGTACATCTGCGCCGAATGGGAAGGCGGCGGACTGCCCTCCTGGCTGCTCGCCGAGCCCGACATACGGCTGCGCTCGCGCGACCCGCGCTTCCTCGCGGCCGTCGACGACTACTTCACCCGACTGCTGACGCCGCTGCGGCCGTACCTCGCCTCGCGGGGCGGCCCCGTCCTCGCCGTGCAGGTGGAGAACGAGTACGGCGCGTACGGCGACGACACGGCGTACCTGGAACACATCGCCGACTCGCTGCGCGCCTGCGGCGTCGACGTCCCGCTGTTCACCTGCGACCAGCCGGTCGACCTGGAGCGCGGCGCCCTGCCCGGCGTCCTCGCCACCGCCAACTTCGGCAGCGGCGCCGCCCGGGGTCTGGCCGCGCTGCGCGAACAGCAGCCGAAGGGCCCGCTGATGTGCACCGAGTTCTGGATCGGCTGGTTCGACCGCTGGGGCGCCCACCACGTCGTCCGCGACCCCGACCACGCCGCCCGCGAACTCGACGAACTCCTCGCCACCGGCGCCTCCGTGAACTTCTACATGTTCCATGGCGGCACCAACTTCGGCTTCACCAACGGCGCCAACGACAAGCACACCTACCGCCCCACCGTCACCTCCTACGACTACGACGCCCCCCTCGACGAAGCCGGCGACCCCACCGCGAAGTTCACCGCCTTCCGCGACGTCATCGCCAAGTACGCCCCCGTGCCGAGCGCACCCGTCCCGCCGCCGGGCCCCAAGCTCGCCCCCCGGACCGTGCGCCTGACCGAGAGCGCCGGACTGCTGGCACACGCCGCGACCCTCGGGACGGCCGTCGACTCCCGCCGCCCCCTCACCATGGAGGAGCTGGAGCAGGACTTCGGCTTCGTCCTCTACGAGACCGTCCTGCCCCTCAAGGGACCGGCCCTCCTGGAGGTCGAGCACGTCCGCGACCGCGCCCAGGTCTTCGTCGACGGACAGCCCGTCGGAGTCCTGGAGCGCGAGAACCACGAGCACGCCCTCGCCCTCACGGCCCCCCGCGCCGGCAGCACGCTCACCGTCCTCGTCGAGAACCAGGGCCGGGTGAACTACGGTCAGGGCATCCACGACCGCAAGGGCCTCCTCGGCAAGGTCCTCCTCGACGGTGCCGAACTCGCGGGCTGGACCAGCCGCCCGCTGCCCTTGACCGACCTCGACGGCCTCCCCTTCGCGCCCGCCACCACCACGCCCCTCGGCCCCGTCTTCCACCGGGGCACCTTCGAGGTGACCGACCCCGCCGACACCTTCCTCCACCTCGACGGCTTCACCAAGGGCAACGCCTGGATCAACGGCTTCGCCCTCGGCCGCCACTGGTCCCGCGGCCCGCAGCGGTCCCTCTATGTCCCCGCCCCCGTCCTGCGCGCCGGCACGAACGAGATCGTCGTCCTGGAGCTCCACGCGGCGCACCGCGCCCGCACGGTCGAACTCCGTGCCACGGCCGACCTCGGGCCCACCGAGGAGTAGCCCGAGCGGCCCGCGGCGGTACGCGAGAGAGCCGGGTCCGATCATCCGATCGGACCCGGCTCTTCGGGCGTCCTTTCCAGTCCGGTCATCCCGGTCAGGTCAGGCCAGTAGGGTCAGGCCGGTCCGGTCATCCCGGTCCGGTCAGCCCTGACGCAGCTGCTGGGAGGCGGAGCCGTCGCAGGTCCGCTGGACGACGGCCGTGCCGTCCGCCGTGGAGGAGCCGGCCACCCCCAGGCACTTGGCGCTGTGCCGGGCGGTCAGCGTGAGGTACCCGTCACCGGTGGTGCGGACGGCCCACTCCTGGTTGCGGCCGCCGTTGCAGGCGTACTGGAAGACCTCGGCGCCGTCGGCCGTGGACAGGTTGCTCACGTCGAGGCACTTCCCGCTGTGCCGGGCGACGACGGCCACGTAACCGCTGCTCGCGGGGCGCAGCGACCACTGCTGGTTGGTTCCGGTGTTGCAGCCGTACTGGACGACGGCCGCGCCGTCGGCCGATCCGGCGCCGCTGACGTCGAGGCACTTGCCGCTGTGCCGGAAGGAGAGGCTCTTCCAGGTGTCCGGGGCCGTGCCGGGGAAGGTCCAGGACTGGTTGCCGCCCGTCGTCGGCTGGTGGACGCCGACCGGAGCGCCGTCGGCCGTCGAGGCGCCGGTGACGTCAAGGAGCTTGCCGCTCGCCACGTTGACCAGGGTGTGGTGTCCGTCGCCCGTGGTCGAGCGGATCCACTGCTGGGAGGTGGCGGAGCCGGCCGAGGCGAAGCCGAGGGCGCCGTTGGACACGGAGAGCGCCTTGCCGGTCTTCGTGCTGGTGATCCGGTAGGCGGCGGTGTTGCCCCAGTCGCCGGCGGACAGCTTGGTGAAGGTCCACTGCTGCGCGGTGTCCGCGGGGGCGGAGGTGCGCTGCACGACGGTGCTCTTGCCGCCGACGGTGGCCACGGCCAGCGCCTTGCCGCTGTTGTCGTTGAGCAGCTGGCGCGTGGCTCCGGTGGGCGCGGTCGTCGCCGCCGTGTTCACACCGCTGACCGTGGGCAGGACGAACGTGGTGACGGAGCCGGGGCCGACGGTCGCCTTGAACGTCCGGCCGGTGACGGCCGCGTCGCCCTCGCGCTGGAGGTTCCTGGTCCCGTCGGTGGTCCACCGCTCGACGGCCCCGTCCGCGGCCGTCTGGAAGCCGTCGAGGTTGAGCGTGACCTCGCGCGACTCGCCGGTCGGGTTGGTGTGGACGACGACCAGCCCGTTGCCGCCCGGCCGTATCGCCGCCAGGGTCTGCGGGTCGTCGGTGTTGAGGACGCGCGAGCCCGGGCGGACGAAGCGGCTGTAGTTCCCCATCGCCCAGTACTTCTTGTTCTTCCGCAGCGGCTCGGTGGCCGCGTCGGCGGGGGTGAAGTCGGTCTGGATGAGACCCCAGTTGGAGTTCTCGCGGCCCGGCGTCATGTTCTCGTAGTCCTCGACGGCCTGCCACAGGACCCAGGCGCGCGGCTCCAGCTCCCGGATGTCGTCGTTGATGCGCTGGGCGAGGTCGAGGGCGGGGCTCATGTCGGTGAAGCTCTGGGCGACGCTGCCGCCGAGGTCCACCTCGGACATCCACAGCGGCGTGGCCTCGCCCTTGGCGATGTCACGGACGCCGGTACGGCCGTTCGTCCCGTAGGTGTGCGTGTTGAGCCGGCCCACCGCGTCGCGGACGGCGGGGGCGTACGCCTCCCAGTCGGAGCGGAACTTCCCCGGGTTCGTCTCGTCCATGGCGGCGATCGGGGTCGTCACGCCCTTGGCGTCGAGCGCGGCGCGCAGGGTGCTGATCATGCGGGCCTGGGAGGCCGGGTCCCAGTGCGAGCCCTCCTGCCGGCCGCCCGCGTGCCAGTAGTCCGTGTCCGGCTCGTTGATCGGCGACACGGTGTCGAAGGTGACCCCGGAGGCGGTCTGGGCCCGCTGGAGCGCACCGGTGAGATAGGCGGCGAAGCGGTCGTACTGGTCGGACCTGAGGTTGTCCTGCCAGCCGTTGACCGCCCCGGAGACCAGGCCGCTGTTGGTCATGAAGTACGGGGCGGAGTTGGAGAACGCCTCGAAGGTGGTGGCGCCGCGGGCCTTGGCGGCCGTGAGCCACCAGCGCTGGTTGGCGTCGGCGTTCGGGTTCCAGTGGGTGGGATCGGCCGGGTTCCACCAGCCGGGGGTCTCCGCACCGGGCCGGTTCCAGTACCCGGGGACGGCCGCGCCGGGCCGCATGTACGGGGTGGTCTCGGGGCTGTCGCCGCCGCCGATGTTGTAGCGGGCGATGGTGAACCCGAGGCCGTCGGCGCCGTAGAGGGCGTCCGCGAGCGCGTCGCGCTGCGCGTCGGGCCACCCGCCCGTGACGTTGGCGAACCAGGCGAGGGCGGTGCCCCAGCCCTGGAACGACGGCTGCTGGTAACTGGGGTCGAGGCGTACGGTCAGCGCCGCGGCGGGGGCCTCCGCGGCGTTCGCCGGCGACGAACCGGGGCCCACGGCGGTGAGGGCCGTCGCGGCGAGGACCGTGGTGGCGCCCAGCGCGGCCAGGCTCCGGGAGAGCCGGGGCCGGGGCGACGCCGACCGGTGGGGAGTGGGAGACACGACCTGCTCCTTCGAGGGGGGACGGGTGGGCGGTGGGTGCGGAGCCCACCGCCCTGCCTCCCGAACGGGGCCGGGAGGCAGGGGTGACGCGGGCCGACCGGGGCCGGCACGTGCGGTGACGTGCGGAAGCCCGGGTCGGGGCATATGAGTGGCGCGGGCGGCGGGGCCGGGACGTGCGGTGACGTGGGGCGACCCGGCCGGCAGCTCCGAGTCGTACGACCTCGATGTCTCCTGGGCCACCCGGCTCACCTGGAGCGGCGAGTACGTGCACGCCGCGCCCTTCGAGGAGCACGGCTTCCGCGACATCAAGATCTCGGTCAAGCACAACGACCCG
>NZ_JBHJQI010000018.1:0-89143 GCF_042262805.1 Streptomyces sp. NPDC056361 | reverse complement strand
CCGCACCGGAGTTCCGGTGCGGGGCGCCCGTGCGTCCACGTCCCGCGCGTCTCACGGCGCGCGCGTGCCGCGTCCCGCGTCTTCGGCGTCCCCCCGTGCGGTCACCCCTTCTTGCGCGCGACGGCGAAGATGCGCCGGAAGGGGAAGACGGTGCCGTGCGGGCCCGGCGGGTAGGCCTCGCGCAGGAGGGCGCGGTACTGGCCGAGGAAGGCGTCGACCGCCTCCTGGTCGTCGCCGAGGGTGGTGAGGACGGGCCGCAGGGCCGTGCCCTTGACCCAGTCGAGGACGGGGTCCTCGCCGTGGAGGAGCTGGCTGTACGTGGTCTCCCAGACGTCCGTCTCGCAGTCGAGGTCGGTCAGCCGGGTGAGGTACTCGGCCGGGTCGAGGATGTGGACGAAGCGGCGGCCCTGATCGCCGAGGCGCTCGCGCCACTCGGGGGTGTCGCAGAGCTCCCCGAGGAGGGCGTGGCTGGGCGAGGTGAAGTTGCCCGGGACCTGGAAGGCGAGGGTGCCGCCGGGGCGGAGTCCTTCGACCCAGGGGGCGAGGGACTCGGGGTGGTTGGGGACCCACTGGAGGGCCGCGTTGGAGACGATCAGGTCGTAGGGCTCGGTGGGGGTCCAGTGGGCGGCGTCCGCGGGCCGGAAGTCGAGCCAGCCGCCGCCGCGGGTGGTGCCCGCCCAGTCCTTCTCGGCGCGTTCCAGCATCTCCGGCGACAGGTCGAAGCCGGTGATGTGCGCGTCGGCCCACCGGTCGGCGAGGAGGGCCGTCACGTTGCCGGGACCGCAGCCGAGGTCGGCGATGCGGGCGGGCCGGTCCTGGGCCGGCAGGTGCGGTATTCGGGCGAGCAGGTCGAGGAACGGCCGGGTGCGGTGGCCGGAGTGGCGGAGGTACTGCTGCGGATCCCAGGTTGGTGCGGCGGATTCCACGGAATGCATGTTCGAAGCCCCCTTGCTGGCACGTGTTGCCGAAGCGGAACGGAGTTCCGGCCGGGTCCCTTCCCCATAGTCCAGGGAAATATATCTTGACTCCAAGATACTCGACATCAAGAAACTTGAACCCAAGAGACTTTATGTCAACAGACCCTCTACACTGATCGTCATGGAGGACGAGGTCGACCGACTGGTCGCTGCATGGCGCCGCGAGCGCCCCGACCTCGACGTGGAACCGCTCGAGGTGCTCAGCCGCGTCTCACGGCTCGCCCGGCACCTCGACCGCGCCCGTCGACTCGCCTTCTCCGAGCACCAGCTGGAGCCCTGGGAGTTCGACGTCCTCACCTCGCTCCGCCGGGCCGGCGCGCCCTACCAGCTCTCCCCCGGCCAGCTCCTCACCCAGACCCTCGTCACGTCCGGCACCATGACCAACCGCATCGA
The DNA here is from genome assembly GCF_042262805.1 of Streptomyces sp. NPDC056361. Taxonomy (NCBI): domain Bacteria; kingdom Bacillati; phylum Actinomycetota; class Actinomycetes; order Kitasatosporales; family Streptomycetaceae; genus Streptomyces; species Streptomyces sp. NPDC056361. The sequence continues at coordinate 87,773 of NZ_JBHJQI010000018.1, read as the reverse complement.
CCGGCTCACCAAGAAGGGCCTGGTCGAACGGCTGCCCGACCCCAGCGACCGACGCGGGGTCCTCGTCCGGCTCACCCCCGAGGGCCGCGACCGCGCCGACGAGGCCCTCGCCGGGCTCCTCGCCCAGGAGCGCGCCATCCTCGCCCAGCTCTCCCGCGCCCAGCGCGGCGACCTGGCCGCACTGCTACGCCGGCTGACCGCCCCGTTCGACAACGTCCCCGGATAGCGCGGGAGCCGGCTCGGCCGGTCCGACACCCGCCCGGCGGGCCAGCGCCACCGCCGCCAGGGTCGAGTGCACGCCCAGCTTCCCCAGCACGTTCTGCATGTGCGTGCGGACGGTGTGCGGGGAGAGGAAGAGCCGCTCGGCGACCGCCTTGCGGCCCAGCCCCGCGACCATGCAGCGCAGCACCTCCGCCTCGCGCGGGGTCAGCGACTCCACCAGGCGCTCGCTGTCCGTCCGGTGCTTGCGGGCCGCCGTCAGCTCCCGCAGGACGCCCGTGAGCAGCGCGGGCGGCAGGTGCGTCTCGTCCCGCAGCACCCCCCGGACCACGGCGAGCAGCCGCTGGAGCGAGCAGTCCTTGGCGACCCAGCCGGAGGCCCCGGCCTGGAGCGCGAGCGCGGCCCGGTGCGGGTCGTCCTTCTCCGCGAGGACGACGGTACGGACGGCGGGCTGGACCCGGCGCACGCCCGCGACCAGGGAGATCCCGTCGACCGCGGCCTCGGGGTCGTCCGGCGCCCGGCCGGCCGCCGTCGCACCGGCGGGCCCCGCGCCGAGTTCGGCGTCGACGAGGAGCACGTCGAACCGGCGCCCCTCCGCGACCCCGCGGTCCAGGCAGCGCAGCGCCGCCGGGCCGCTTCCGGCGGCGGCGACGTCGACGTCGGGCTCCGCCGCGAGGGCCGCGGCCAGCGACTCGGCGAAGATGCGGTGGTCGTCCACCACCAGGACCCGGATACGTGCCACGGACACCCCCATGCGTCGAGGAAAGGACCGGCGCGGTACGACGCCGGAGGCGGGTCCGCCGATCGCCCGGCCGCCGCCGTGCGTTGACTGTTACCCCGCTCCCGGCGCCGTACCCGACGGGTCTCGACCCCTGAACAGCACCGGCCCCCACCGGCGCTGCCCAACAGAGTAGGGGCGGGGCGTCACGGTGGGGGCCGTTTGGCGGAACTGCGCGAAGTCGTCCGGGTGCGGGGGCCGGGTTCAGAGCCGGCGCGCGCCCGCCGACGGCACGGCGGGGAAGATCCCCGGGGCGGCGTATCCGGCGTCGGCGAAGGCCGTGCCGACGGCGGCGGCGACCTCGTCCGCCCGGTCGGCGTCGACCAGGACGACGGCCGAGCCGCCGAAACCGCCGCCGGTCATCCGGGCGCCGAGCGCCCCCGCCGCGTTCGCCGCCTCGACCACGAGGTCGAGTTCGGGACAGGACACCCGCAGGTCGTCGCGGAGCGAGGCGTGCCCCTCCGTGAGGACCGGCCCGACGGCCCGGGTGTCGCCGGAGTCGAGCAGGGCGATGACGCGCTCCACCCGGGCGTTGTCCGAGACGACGTGCCGGACGTACCGCAGGATCGTCTCGTCGCTCAGGAGTGCGAGGGATTCGGGTAGGTGCACGGCGCTCACGTCGCGCAGGGCCTTCACACCGAGCGCCCGCGCACCCGCTTCGCACCCGGCGCGCCGCTCCGCGTACGCGCCGTCCCCGAGCGCGTGCTTCACGCGGGTGTCGACGACGAGCAGCCGCAGGCCCTCGCGGGCCAGGTCGAAGGGGACCTGGCGGTACGAGAGGTCGCGGGTGTCCAGATGGAGGGCGTGGCCGTCCTCGGCGCAGGCGGAGGCCATCTGGTCCATCACGCCGCAGGGGACGCCCACGAAGGCGTTCTCGGCGCGCTGGGCGATCCGGGCGAGTTCGGGGCGGGAGAGCCCGAGCCCGAACAGGTCGTTCAGGGCCAGCGCCGTGACGACCTCCAGGGCCGCCGACGAGGAGAGCCCGGCGCCGGTCGGCACGGTCGACGTGAGGTGCACGTCCGCCCCCGTCACCAGGTGCCCGGTCTCCCGCAGCGCCCAGACGACACCGGCCGGGTAGGCCGCCCAGCCGCCGCCGGACAGCGGCTCCAGGGCGTCGACCTCCAGCTGCACGATCCCGCCGTCGATGTCGGCGGAGTGCAGCCGCAGGACGCCGTCGTCACGGCGGGAGACGGCGGCGACGGTGGTGTGCGGCAGCGCGAGGGGCAGCACGAAGCCGTCGTTGAAGTCGGTGTACTCACCGATGAGGTTGACCCGCCCGGGGGCGGCCCACACCCCGTCGGGCGCGGCGCCGTACAGCGCCTCGAAGCCGTCGGCGACGCTCATGCCCCTCCCTCCCGACGGAGACGCGCGAACGCCCAGGCGTCGGCGACGACGGCGGCCAGGTCGGGGCGGGACGGCGTCCAGCCGAGCCGCTCGCGGGCCGTGTCGGCGGCGGCGACCAGGACGGCCGGGTCGCCGGGCCGGCGGGCGGCGGTGATCTCGGGGACCGGGTGGCCCGTGACCTCGCGGACGGTCTCGACGACCTCGCGGACGGAGAAGCCGTTGCCGTTGCCGAGGTTGCAGACCAGGTGCTCACCGGCCGGCACGGAGCCCGCGGTCATGGCGTCGAGCGCCAGGAGGTGGGCCTCGGCGAGGTCGGCGACGTGGATGTAGTCGCGGACGCAGGTGCCGTCCGGGGTCGGGTAGTCCTCGCCGTACACGGAGATCGCCTCGCGCTCGCCCAGAGCCACCTGGAGGACGAGCGGGATGAGGTGGGACTCGGGGTGGTGGCGCTCGCCGAGCGAGCCGTGGGCGCCGGCCACGTTGAAGTAGCGCAGCGAGACGGCGGCCAGGCCGTGGGCGGCGCACTCGCCGCCGATCATGTGGTCGACGGCCAGCTTGCTCGCCCCGTACGGGCTGGTGGGCGAGGTGGGCGCGGACTCGGTGATCGGCACGGTCTCCGGTTCGCCGTAGGTCGCGGCGGTGGAGGAGAAGACGAGCCGGCGCACCCCGGCGTCGCGCATGGCCGCGAGCAGGGCCATGGTGCCGCCGACGTTGTTGTCCCAGTACTTCTCGGGCTTGGCGACGGACTCGCCGACCTGCGAGAAGGCGGCGAAGTGCAGGACGCCGTCGTAGGAGGCGTCGAGCCACTTCGCCGCGTCCTGGATGCGGCCCTCGACGAACTCGGCGCCGTCCGGGACCCCTTCGGCGAAGCCGGTGGAGAGGTCGTCGAGGACGGTGACGCGGTGGCCCCGTTCCAGGAGGTGGGCGGCGACGACGCTGCCGACGTAGCCGGCGCCTCCCGTCACCAGGTACCTCTTCGCGTTCGTGGTCATGCGGTCGCCACCTCTCGGAGTCGTCGGGCCGCGTCTTCCGGCCGTACGTCGTTCATGAACGCGCCCATGCCGGACTCGGTGCCCGCGAGGTACTTCAGCTTGCCAGAGGCCCGTCGGACGGTGAAAAGCTCCAGGTGCAGTCCGAAGTCCTCGCGCCGCTCGTCCGTGAACGGCGCCTGGTGCCAGGCGGCGATGTAGGGCGTCGGCGGCTCGTCCGGGCCGAAGAGCCGGTCGAAGCGCCTCAAGAGTTCCAGGTAGACCTGTGCGCACTCTGTGCGGGCGGCCTCGTCGAGGGCGAGCAGGTCCGGGACCCGGCGCTTGGGGTGCAGGTGCACCTCGTACGGCCAGTGGGCGGCGTACGGCACGAAGGCGATCCAGTGCTCGGTCTCCAGGACCACCCGCTCGGCGTCGGCGCGCTCGCGGGCGACGACGTCGTCGAAGAGGTTCCGGCCGGTCGCCGCCCGGTGCTCGTCGGTGCGGCGCCGCATGGCGGCGGTCCGGGGGGACACGTAGGGGAAGGCGTAGATCTGGCCGTGCGCGTGGGGCAGGGTGACGCCGATCTCGCGGCCGCGGTTCTCGAAGCAGTAGACCTGCTCGACGCCGGGCAGCGCGGAGAGGGCGGCGGTGCGGTCGGTCCAGGCGTCGAGGACGAGCCGGGCCCGCTCCTCGGAGAGGTCGGCGAAGGAGACCGCGTGGTCGTCGGTGAAGCAGACGACCTCGCAGCGGCCGACGCCGCCGGAGAGGGAGGGGAAGCGGTTCTCGAAGACCACCACCTCGTAGTCGGGCTCGGGGATCTCGCTCTCGCGGCCGTCCACGGCGGGGCAGAGCGGGCAGGCGTCGGCCGGCGGGTGGTAGGTGCGGGCCTGCCGGTGCGAGGCGACGGCGACGGGGTCGCCGGTGAGCTCGTCGTACCGGATCTCGGAGCGGGAGACGACGGGGGTGAGGGGGCGCGGGTCGACGGCGGTGCGGACCGCGTCGTCGCGCGTGTCGTAGTAGATCAGCTCGCGCCCGTCGGCGAGCGTGGTGACGGTCTTCTTCACGGGGCTACCCTCCGGGCGGGATCAAACATAACCACGCACAAAGAATCACATTCAAACATCAGCGTCAATGGCGAAGCCGGGCCCCGCACCCGGGACCCTCAGCCGTGCCACCTCACCGGAAGCCCCTCCGGAGGCTCAGCAGGGGCCGCGCTGCCCCGGCACCGCCCGGTCGAGCAGCCCCGTCCGGGCCGCCAGCGCCGCCGCCTCCAGTCGCGAGCCGACCCCCAGCTTCATCAGGACCCGCTGCACGTGCGTCCGCGCCGTGCTCGGCGCGATCCCCATCCCCGCCGCGATCAGCCGGGTGTCCTCGCCCTCCGCCACCCGGACGAGCACCTCCACCTCCCGCTGCGTCAGCATCCGCAGCAGCCGCTGCGCCTCGTCGTCCGGCTGGGCCGCCGGGTGCAGCAGCTCCGCGAAGGCGCCCTGGAGCAGCGCGGGCGCCACCGCGCACTCCCCCGCCCTGGCCTTCACCAGGGCGCGCTCGACGCCCTCGATGCGCTCGTCGTGCCGGACGTACCCCGAGGCCCCGGCCGCGAACGCCGCCGCGATGCCGCGCGGCGACGGCACCGGCCCCAGCACCACCACGGCCACCTGCGGCCGCTCCCGCTTGATCCGCGCGACCACGTCGAAGGCGCCCGGCGCGGCCGGCGCGGCCGTGCCGAGCAGACAGACCTCCGGCCCCCGGCCCACCACGAGGTCCGCGGCCGCCGCCACCGGCGCGGCCGCCGCGAGCACCCGGTGCCCGCGCAGCTTCAGCGCCGAGGCGAGCGCCTCCGCCAGCAGGCGGTGGTCGTCGACCACCACGAGGCGTACGCCCATCCCGGTCATCCCCCATCCTCCGGGCCCGCCGTCCCGGCCGGCCCGCTCGACCCCGAATTCTTCGCCACCCGCCGCGGTGCGCAAACAGCCCGGCACGTCGGGGTGAAAACCGACACGCCGGGCTGTTCCCGTCTCACGAACGTCCGTACGACGTCCGTGCGTTCATCGGGTGCTGTACGACACCGCCAGGTACTTCTTCTCGTCCGGCGAGGCCGACGCCCGCGGCTTGGAGATCATCATGGCGGACATGAACAGGCGACCGTCGCCGTACAGGATCTCCGAGTAGTCCACGGAGAAGCTGTTCTCGATGTCGCGGATCGTCTTGTCCGCCGGGTTCTCCAGGAGCAGCGTCTCCTTCATCGTGCCGCCGTCGATCGAGACGATCCGGCCGCCCTTGTCGTAGGGGGGCTCCTTGTAGGCGATGAGGTTGCCGCCGTCCATCCGGAGCGGGACCAGGGTGTACTTGTCCCCGGCGTCCGCCTTCTCCGGCAGGGTGCGCCCGGTGGTCAGGTCGAAGGCGATGACCTCGTTGGTCTCGTCGCCGTACTCGCCGGTGCTGCCCTCGTGCTCCTCGGTCGGCACGTAGAGCCGGCCGTTGCCGACGAGCGCCTGGGAGCAGGACTCGACCTTCGTCGAGCGGCAGCGGGCCCCGTACTGGTCCGCGTCCGCCGTGATCTTCGCCTTCAGCTTGCCGGTCTTCTCGTCGATCGAGAAGAAGTCCGAGATGCCGCTGCCGTCGCCGGCGGACTCGCCGACGTCGGCCGCGACGACCAGCGGCTTGGTGGAGACGACCGACGCGTACTTCACGCCGGTCGGCATCTTGTACTGCGAGAGCGGGGCGCCCGTCGTCGGGTCGAGGTTCTGGACCATCACGTACTGGCTGTCGTACGGACCGCACTTGCGGACCGCGACGAGGCCCGCGCCGCCGCCGTACCCCAGGTCGTAGCAGTTCTGGCTGTTGGCCTGCGGCTTCCAGCGCGGGTTGCCGTTGGCCGCGTCGAAGGCGGCGCCGCCGTCGGTGCCGCCGGCCGCGACGGTCGTCCCGCTGAGCGTGACCTCGCCGAACCGGACCTTCTGGTCGCCGCCCGTGCCGCCGGTGACCGACGTCGACCACAGCAGCTTGCCGGTGTTCAGGTCGACCATGCCGACCTCGGTGCACAGCTGGTAGTAGCGCGGCGCGACGCGCTTGCTGGCCTCGAAGAGGATCGGCACCTTGTGGTCGGCCGTCATGTGCCGCGAGGAGCCGCAGACCTGACCGGTCAGCGGCAGCGTCCACAGGACCGTGCCCTTGTCGAGGTCGTAGGCGACCATCGAGTTGACGCCGGTCTTCACGTACGCCTTGTCCGTGATCCAGGAGCCCGACACGTCGGTGACGTCCGGGACCTTCGGCTCGATGACGTCGAAGGCCTTCTTGCCCTGGGTGTTCGCGGGCGCCTTCTCCTTGCCGCCGCCGCCGAGGCCCTTGGTGTCCCCGGAGCCGCCGCCGGTGGCGCCCTGCGAGGTGCCGCCGGTGCCCTTGGCCTCGTCGTCCTTGCCGTCGCCGCCGGAACCGGCGTACCAGATGCCGACACCGATGATCACCGCGACGGCGACGACCGCCGCGATCACGATCTGGAGCTGGGCGGACAGCTTCTTCCCACCCGGCGCCGAGGGGGCGGGCGCCGGCTGCTGGTAGCCGCCGTAGGCCTGCTGGGGCTGGGTCGGGTAGCCGTACGGCGGCTGCTGGTAGCCGCCGCCGTACTGCGGGGCCTGCTGCGGCTGCTGGGGCTGCGCGGGGTAGCCGTACGGCTGCTGCGGAGGCGCGGGCGGCTGCTGCGGGTAGCCGTAACCGGGGTCGGGCTGCGGCGGCTGCTGCGGGTAGCCGTAGCCCGGCTCGGCCGCGGGCTGCTGCGGGTAGCCGTAACCCGGCTCCGGCGTCGGGGCCCCGAAGCCGCCCTGGGGGTCCGGGGGTTGGTTCGGCGGGGGCGGGGGTGGCTGCGTCATCGGTCCGTGCACCTCACTTGCTGAAGGCCATCATGGTCTTGACCTGCATCTCGTCCTTGTCGTTGGACGCCGACACACGTCCGCTCGCCACCACGAAGGTGCCGCTGCCGTAGGCGTAGCCCGCGCTGTAGAAGCTGCCCTCGATGTCGGAGGCCGAGACCGGGTGCTGGAGCACGATCTTCGGCGCGCCGCCGGTCGGCGCGAGGGTGGCGACGGCCCCGCCCTTGTCGTACAAGGGGGTCACGTACAGCAGGACGTCGGAGCCCTCCATGCGCAGCGGCGTCACCGACCGCCCCTCGGGCGCCTTGGCGCGCCACTTGGCCTTGCCGTTCTTCAGGTCGAAGGCGACGACCTCGTTCGTCTTGCCGTAGCCGCCCTCGGTCGCCATGTAGAAGGTGTTCGCGTCGGCGGCGACCCCGGTGCAGCCCTGGAGGTTCTTGCCGAAGATGACGAAGCTTCCGCCGCAGTCGGGCGCGAACTTGTCCTTGCCGCCCTGGATCTGCGAGCGGAGCTTGCCGTTGGCGTCGAGCGCGAAGATGGTCCACTTCTTCTGCTCGCGCTGGGTGGCCGAGACGACCAGCGGGTCGACCGAGTAGACCTTGTCGACCTCCCAGTCCGCCTCCAGCTGGAAGGTGAACTTCGGCTTGCCGGTGTTGGGGTCGACCTGGCCGACCGCCTGGATCTTCTTGCTGGTGCTGCCCGACGGGCAGTCCATGGCGGCGATCAGCTTGCTGCCGCCCGCGTAGGCGAAGGGCTTGCAGCCGGTGGTGGCGCCCTTGAAGAGCTGCCGGCCGTCGGCGAGCGAGAAGCCGTACGCGCTGCTGGTGCCGGCCGCGGTGACCGTGTTGCCGCTGATGGCCAGGGTGTTGTCGGAGAACGCGAAGAGGCCCGTGGCCTTGGGCACGGCCTTCTTCCAACCGGCCTTGCCGGTCTTCAGGTCGATCTTCTGGAGCTCGGTGCACTTGGCGCCGTCCTTGGCGCTCTCGGCGTACCCGAACACCATGGAGCCGTCGGCGGCCGGCGCCGGCGGGGCCGCGCACAGCTCGAACGGCACGTCGATGTGCCACTTGCGCTTGCCGTCGCTCAGGCCGTAGCCGTCGACGCCCTTGTACATGGCCTTGACGACCGTGTCGCCGACGATCCACGGGCCGAAGACGTCCGAGCCGTTGCGGGGCAGGTCGACGTCGTTCTTCAGCAGCCAGGCGACCTTGTCCTCGCCGGGCTTGCGGTCCGCGTTCAGGTCGTCGTCGCCGCCCCCGCCGTCGCCGGAACCGTCGCCCTGGTCCACCGACTCGGTGGGCTTCGGACCGGCGGAGGTGCTGGCGGACGTGGTGGGTCCGGCGATCGGGCCCTTCTCGTCGTCCCCGCCGGAGACGACCGCCCAGGTCGTGACGGCGGCGACCAGGACGGCTCCGGCGGCCACGGCCGCGACGATGCCGGTCCGGCCCTTGAGGCCGCCGCCACCGGAGGAGGGCGGCGGAGTGGGCGCGCCCGGGTACATCGGCTGGGTGGGGTAACCGCCGTACGGGCCCTGCGCCTGACCCTGCTGCGGGTAACCGTACGGCTGCTGCTGCGGCTGGCCGTACGGGCCGGGCTGCTGGCCGTACGGACCCGGCTGCTGCGCGTACGGACCCGGCGCGGCCGGCTGGCCCGGCTGCTGGCCCGGCGCCTGCGGGTAGCCGTACCCCGGCTGCGCCGGCTGACCGTACGGACCCGGCGCGGCGGGCGGCGGGGTCTGCGGCGCCGGCGGTGCCTGCGGCGGGACCGGCGGCACGGGCGGCATTCCCGGGGTCGGCCCCTGGCTCGGGTCCTGAGGGGCTCCGAAGCCCCCCGGCGGCTGGTTGCTGGGCGGCTGGGTCATCAGCGGTTCCCCCTTGACGTGAACGGGTTTTCTTTCTACCACTCACGCGATGGCGCAAAAGCGACCGGTCCGCCCCTTGTACCCAAGGGAGGACCGGCCTGTGATGCCCTCGTTATGCGTCCTCGGCCAGTTCGAGCCAGCGCATTTCCAATTCCTCGCGCTCCCCCGCGAGTTCCCGGAGCTCCGCGTCGAGCTTCGCCACCTTCTCGAAATCGGTGGCGTTGTCGGCGATCTGCGTGTGCAGCTTCGCCTCCTTCTCGGAGAGCTTGTCGAGCTGCCGCTCGACCTTCTGCAGCTCCTTCTTGGCGGCGCGCGCGTCGGCGGCGGAGACGCCGGGCTTCGCCTGCGCGGGCGCGGCGGCGGGCGCCGGGACGGACGCCTCGATCATCTGCCGGCGCCGCTCCAGGTACTCGTCGATGCCGCGCGGCAGCATCCGCAGGGTCCTGTCGCCGAGCAGCGCGAACGTCTTGTCGGTGGTGCGCTCGATGAAGAACCGGTCGTGGGAGATGACGACCATGGAGCCCGGCCAGCCGTCGAGGAGGTCCTCCAGCTGGGTGAGGGTCTCGATGTCGAGGTCGTTGGTGGGCTCGTCGAGGAAGAGGACGTTGGGCTCGTCCATCAGCAGGCGCAGGAGCTGGAGGCGGCGGCGCTCGCCACCGGAGAGGTCGCCGACCGGCGTCCACTGCTTCTCCTTCGAGAAGCCGAACTGCTCGCACAGCTGCCCGGCCGTCATCTCGCGGCCCTTGCCGAGGTCGACGCGGTCGCGGATCTGCTGCACGGCCTCCAGGACCCGCAGGGTGGCGGGGAGTTCGGTGACGTCCTGGGAGAGGTAGGCGAGTCGGACGGTCTTGCCGACGACGATCCTCCCGGCGGCCGGCTGCGTCTCGCCTTCGGTGGCGGAGGCGTCGGCGAGGGCCCGCAGGAGTGAGGTCTTGCCCGCGCCGTTGACGCCGACGAGGCCGATGCGGTCACCGGGGCCGAGCTGCCAGGTGAGGTGCTGGAGGAGCGTCTTGGGACCGGCGGTGACGGTCACGTCCTCCAGGTCGAAGACCGTCTTGCCCAGGCGGGCGTTGGCGAACTTCATCAGCTCGCTGGTGTCGCGCGGCGGCGGCACGTCGGCGATCAGCTCGTTGGCGGCCTCGATGCGGTAGCGCGGCTTGGAGGTGCGGGCGGGGGCGCCGCGCCGCAGCCAGGCCAGCTCCTTGCGCATCAGGTTCTGCCGCTTGGTCTCCTCCGTGGCGGCGATCCGCTCGCGCTCGGCACGGGCGAAGACGTAGTCGGAGTAGCCGCCCTCGTACTCGTGGACGTCACCGCGCTGCACGTCCCACATGCGGGTGCAGACCTGGTCGAGGAACCAGCGGTCGTGGGTGACGCAGACGAGCGCCGAGCGGCGCGCCTGGAGGTGCTGCGCGAGCCAGGAGATGCCCTCGACGTCGAGGTGGTTGGTGGGCTCGTCGAGGACGATCAGGTCCTGGTCCTCGATGAGGAGCTTGGCCAGCGCGATGCGCCGCCGCTCGCCACCGGAGAGCGGGCCGATGACGGTGTCCAGGCCGTTCTCGAAGCCGGGCAGGTCGAGCCCGCCGAACAGCCCGGTGAGCACGTCGCGGATCTTGGCGCTGCCGGCCCACTCGTGGTCGGCCATGACGCCGATGACCTCGTGCCGGATGGTGGCCTTCGGGTCGAGCGAGTCGTGCTGGGTGAGCACCCCGAGGCGCAGCCCGCCGCTGTGCGTGACGCGGCCGGTGTCGGCCTCCTCCAGCTTGGCGAGCATCCGGATGAGGGTGGTCTTGCCGTCGCCGTTGCGTCCCACGACCCCGATCCGGTCCCCTTCGGAGACGCCGAGCGAGACGCCGTCGAGCAGGGCACGGGTGCCGTACACCTTGCTGACTGCCTCGACATTGACCAGGTTGACGGCCACGTTGACTCCTGTACGGGGGATCGATCGACGTCCCAGGGTACGTCGCCACCGCCGGTACACCTCCGGTGTACCGGCGGTGTACCATCGCCGTATGGCTGACTCCACCATCAAGGTGCCGGACACGACCCGCGACCATCTCGCCTCGTTGGCCCGCGAGCGGGGCACCACGATAGGAGCGCTCGTCACGGAACTGGCCGCGACCCAGCTCACCGCCGCGCAGGCGCGGGACAAGGTGGCCGAGAGCCGGCGGATCATGCGCGAGCGGATGCGCTCCACCCTGACCGACGAGGAATTCGACGCGACCCCGAACGCGCTGGACAAGGTCTACGAGGTCGCCGCCGCGAACGCCCGCAGGACCCTCGGGGACACAGCGGCGTGATCATCCTCGACACCTCCGCGGTGCTCGCCCTCGCACGCGGCCACCGCAAGCTCCAGCGTGTCGCCGACAACGCGGCCGCATCACCGTTCCGTCACCTCCAGGTGCCCGCTCTGTGCCTGCTCCAGGCCGAGACCGAGGACGAAGGCGCGGGTGACGCCACCCTGGCTCTGCCGGGCATCGACGTCGTCCCCCTCGACACGGTCGCGTCGGTGACCGTGGCGCGGATGGTCCGCGGCGGTTTCGGCGGACCCGACGTCTGCCACGCGCTCTACACCGCGCTGCCCGCGCCCCATCGCCCCACCATGGACCTGATCCTGACGGACCGGCCGGACCTCTACCCGCCGGGCACCGTGACCGTGGACATCGACGACGAGCGCCTCGACGACTGATCCGGCCGTCAGCCGGTTCGCCGACGCCGCCCGGCCCGCTCCACCAGCAGCCACCCCACGAGCGCGAGACCGACCGCCGCGGGCGCCGTGACCGGGACGGCGATCAGGGTCGCCGCGTGACCGTCGAACAGCCCGGCGAAGCCCGTCAGGGACAGGCCCAGGACCCCGAAGAGCGCCAGGGTGATGCCGAGGGCGGCGAGCGGGCCGCCCTCGTCGGTCGCCGGGGCCGCCGGGACGGGCGCCTCGAAGCGGCGGAACACCGCGACCAGCAGCGCCGTCAGCAGACCGGCCGCCGCGAACCGCAGCGGGACCTGCGCCCACCAGGCGGCCGACGCCGGGGCAGGCAGCTCCGCACCGAGCCCGAGCATCGCCCCGTACACCCCCAGCATCGCCGTCAGGTGCCACAGGAACGCCGTCATCGCGATCCCGTTGGCGGCCACCACCGCCCGCCACACCCCGGCCCGGGCCACGAACCGGGCGCCCGGGCCCTTCAGGAGCTCGACCGCGCCGACCAGCCACAGGCCGTGGCAGAGCAGGGCGAGCGTCGGCGGCGCCATGTTCGACACCTTCTCGCCGGGCATCCCCACCATCGACAGCGGATACGGCCCCAGGGCCACCAGCGCCGTGGCCCCGACCAGGCCCGCGCCCGCGAGGAACGCCGGGCGGCGGATCATCCCGTCGGCGCGCAGGAAGCCGAGCTGGTGCACGGCCAGCCACACGAACGCGAAGTTCAGGAACTCCACGAACGGCACGTCCGCCGCGAACCGCAGCACGTCCACGAGGACCGCGCCGCCCGCGAGCGCGCCGAACGCGCCCCAGCCCCACCGCTCGTGCGCCCGCAGCAGCGGCGGGGTGAACGCCACCATCGCCAGGTAGATCCCGATGAACCACAGCGGCTGCGCGACCAGCCGCAGCGCCACCCCCGCGAGCCCGCCGTCCAGGCCCGCCGCCTGGAGCACCAGCGCGGCCGCCCCCCACACCCCGACGAACACCATCGTCGGCCGGAGCAGCCGCTGGAGCCGGGCCCGCAGGAAGGCCGCGTACCGCGGACGGGAGCGGTGGGCCAGGGCGTGCGAGAACCCGCCGACGAAGAAGAACACCGGCATCACCTGGAACACCCAGGTCACCAGCTGGAGTTCCGGCACGACGGCGAGCAGGTTCCCCACCCGCCCGTCACCCGTGACCGCCGCCATCAGCCAGTGCCCGAGCACCACCACCCCGAGCGAGGCGACCCGGAGCAGATCGACGTACCGGTCCCGCGTCGCCGGCGTGGCGGCCGCGAGTTCACGCGCGCTCATTCCCATACGGACACGGTCCCGCGCCCGCCCGCCCCACGACAGGGCGCGGATACTCAACCGGCCGCTGAGTAGCGGGAGACGACGCCCCTCCCCGTCAGACGGGCAGGACGACCGCACCCCGCGCCGGGGAGGTCGCCGGGCGGGCCGTGCGGCAGGTGCCCGAGGCGATCAGCGCGGCGGCGACGGTCTCGGCGGCGTCCGCGTCCTTCACGAGGAACGCGGTCGTCGGGCCCGAGCCGGAGACCAGGGCGGCGAGGGCGCCCGCCTCCGTGCCGGCCGCGAGGGTCGCGGCGAGCGAGGGCCGCAGGGAGAGCGCCGGGGCCTGGAGGTCGTTGGCGAGGGCGCCCGCGAGGGCGGTGGTGTCGCCGGTGCTCAGGGCGTCCAGGAGGGCCGGGGACACGGCCGGTTCGGGGATCTCGACGCCCTCGGCGAGCCGGTCGAACTCACGGAACACCGTCGGCGTCGACAGACCGCCGTCGGCGACGGCGAACACCCAGTGGAAGGCGCCGCCCACCGGCAGCGCGGTCAGCTTCTCGCCCCGCCCGGTGCCGAGCGCCGCCTCGCCGACCAGGCTGAACGGCACGTCGGAGCCCAGCTCGGCGCAGATCTCCAGGAGCTCCTCGCGCGAGGACCCGAGACCCCACAGCGCGTCGCACGCGAGCAGCGCGCCCGCGCCGTCGGCGCTGCCGCCGGCCATGCCGCCGGCGACCGGGATGTCCTTGGCGATGTGCAGGTGCACGTCCGGGGAGATGCCGTGCCGTGCCGCGAGCAGCTCGGCGGCCCGCGCGGCCAGGTTCGTCCGGTCCAGCGGCACCTTGTCGGCGTCCGGGCCCTCGCAGGTGATCGTGAGCCCGTCGGCCGGGGTCGCGGTCACCTCGTCGTACAGCGACACGGCGAGGAAGACGTTGGCCAGGTCGTGGAAGCCGTCGGGCCGCGCGGCGCCGACCGCCAGCTGCACGTTGACCTTGGCGGGGACCCGTACGGTGACGGCTCCGGGGACGGCTCCGGGGTCGCCCTGGGACTCCGTACCGCCGCTCACGCCTTCGCCTCCGCGATCCGGGCGAACTCCTCCACGGTCAGCATCTCGCCGCGCGCCTGCGGCGAGATGCCCGCCTTGACGAGGGCGTCCTCGGCGGCCGCGGGCGAACCCGCCCAGGTGGCGAGGGCGGCACGGAGGGTCTTGCGGCGCTGGGCGAAGGCCGCGTCGACGACCGCGAAGACCTCCTGGCGGGTGGCGGTGGTCGCCAGCGGCTCGGTGCGGCGGACGAGGGAGACGAGGCCGGAGTCGACGTTCGGCGCGGGCCAGAAGACGTTGCGGCCGATCGAGCCCGCGCGCTTCACCTCGGCGTACCAGTTCGCCTTGACCGACGGGACGCCGTAGACCTTGTTGCCCGGCTTGGCGGCGAGCCGGTCGGCGACCTCGGCCTGGACCATGACGAGGGTCCGCTCGATGGTCGGGAACCGCTCCAGCATGTGGAGCAGGACCGGCACGGCCACGTTGTACGGCAGGTTGGCGACCAGCGCGGTCGGCGCCGGGCCCGGCAGCTCCTGGACGTGCATCGCGTCGGAGTGGACGAGCGCGAAACGGTCGGCGCGGGCCGGCATGCGCGCCTGGATCGTGGCCGGCAGCGCGGCGGCGAGCACGTCGTCGATCTCGACGGCCGTCACCCGGTCCGCGGCCTCCAGGAGCGCCAGGGTGAGGGAGCCGAGCCCGGGGCCCACCTCCACGACCACGTCGTCGGGCCGCACCTCGGCCGTGCGGACGATCCGCCGGACGGTGTTGGCGTCGATGACGAAGTTCTGGCCCTTCTGCTTCGTGGGGCGCACGCCGAGGGCGGCGGCCAGCTCACGGATGTCGGCGGGGCCGAGGAGGGCGTCGGGGCTTTCGGGGCCGGTGGTGGTGCTCACCGGTACAGCCTACGGGGCCCCGCCACGCCCGACCTACGGCTCACCGGTACGGCCCCGCCCCGCCCGGCCGGGCGGGGTCCCCGCGCCTCCTCACCCGTGCAGCCGCCGGCCGCAGTGGGGCCACGGACTCGCGCCCCGCTGCACGTACAGCTTCTTCGCGCGGAAGGTCTGCTCCGCGGCGGGCGCGTCCTGGGCCACTCCGCTGCCGCCGAGGGAGCGCCAGGTGCCGGGGTCGAACTGGTAGAGCCCGCCGTACGTCCCCGAGGGGTCGACGGCGTTCGGGCGGCCGCCCGACTCGCAGGCGGCGAGCGCGCCCCAGTCGAGCCCGTCGGCGCCGGCGACGGACCTGGGCAGCGGCCGGGTGCCGATCCGCACCTTGCGGCCGACCGGCTCGCGGACGATCTCCTCGCCGGTCCTGCGGGGCTTCTGCTGGACGCCATTGACCGTGCGCAGGCTGTACGTGACGCGGCGGACGCCGGGGACGCCCTGTCGTTCGACGGTCTCCGTGCCGGCGAAGAGCTCCGGGTCGCGGACCGTCTCGACGGCGTACGGGATGGCCTCCTCCCGCACCTGCCGCGAGCCCGTGATCCGCAGCACGTTCACCGTCTGGCCGTCGCGCGGGAACGCGCCGGGCGGCACCGACGTCGTGTCCTGCCCGGCGAGGGTGATCCCCGCCTCGACGAGCGCCTCGCGGACGGTGGCGGCGTTCGTGCGGACGGTCCGCTCCCGCCCGTCCGCGAGGAACGTGACCGTCCGCTCGGTCCGCACGTCGAGGGCGAGGCCCTGCCGCGAGATCGGCATTCCGCGGGTCACGGAGAGGTACGCGCCCTCCGCGCGGACCCCGAGCTGGCGCAGCGCCCCCTCGACGGTCCGGGCCGTCGTCCACACCTGCCGGCGCTGCCCGTCGATCGTGAGGGAGACCGGACGCCCGTAGCGGACGACGATCTCGTCGCCGCTGGCGAGCGCCTCGCCCGGGGCCGGGGCGACGATGTCGTGCTCGCCGACGGCCAGGCCCTCGTCGGCGAGGAGCTCCTCGACCTCGTCGGCGAACGTGTGGAGGGTGCGCGGCACGCCGTCGACGGAGAGCCGGACCTCCTTGTCGTCGGCGACGAAGGCGCTCGTGCCGCCGGCGAGGAAGGCCACGACGAGGGCCTGCGGCACGAGCCGCCGCAACCCGTCGCCCGCTCCCCCGGAGGCCTTGCGGCGCCGGGCGGCCCGCCGGGAGCCGGCCCGGGAGCCCTGCCCGGGGACGGTGCCGGGCCCCTGACCGCCCGCCGCGCGAGCGTCCGGACCGGCGTCCGGCATCACGAGGGGTGCCGCCATGGTCGGCTGCTCGTGCACCGGCAGGGTCGCGCCCCGCCGTCCGGCTCGGTGACTGCCCTGGGAAGTACTCACGAGGCCGGGACCCTAGTCCCGACCGTCGTCACTCTCCCGGACGACCCGACTACGACACGTAACCGTTATGGATCAGTAATCGAAGGCTCGGGCGGTGTTCACCGCGATCGCCTCCGCCAGCTCGTTCTCGCCGATCCCCCGCACCTGCGCCATCGCCCGGACGGTGACCGGGATCAGGTACGGGGCGTTCGGACGGCCGCGGAACGGCGCCGGGGTCAGGAACGGGGCGTCGGTCTCGACCAGGACCAGCTCCAGCGGGGCGACGGCGAGCGCGTCCCGCAGCGGCTGGGCGTTCTTGAAGGTCACGTTGCCGGCGAACGACATGTAGTAGCCCTTGGCGGCGCAGATCTCGGCCATCGCCGCGTCGCCGGAGTAGCAGTGGAAGACGGTCCGCTCCGGGGCGCCCTCCTCGTCCAGCACGCGCAGCACGTCGGCGTGCGCCTCCCGGTCGTGGATCACCAGCGCCTTGTTGTGCCGCTTGGCGATCTCGATGTGCGCGCGGAAGGAACGCTCCTGCGCGGCGATGCCGTCCGGCCCCGTACGGAAGAAGTCGAGCCCGGTCTCACCCACCCCGCGCACGTACGGCAGGGCCGCGAGCCGGTCGATCTCGGCGAGCGCGTCGTCGAGGGCCGCGTCCCCGCCGCCCTCGCGGGCGCCCTGCCGCGACCAGCCGTCGGGGTCCCCGAGGACGATCCTGGGCGCCTCGTTGGGGTGCAGCGCCACCGCCGCGTGCACGTTCGCGTGCGCGGCCGCCGTCTCCGCGGCCCACTGCGAGCCCTTCACGTCGCAGCCCACCTGCACGACCGTCGTCACCCCGACCGCGGCGGCCTTGACCAGCGCCTCCTCCACGGTCCCGGACTGCATGTCCAGGTGCGTGTGCGAATCCGCCACCTCCACGAGGAGCGGTTCGGGCAACGGCGGCGGGGCGTCCTTGGCACTCATGGCCCGATCGTACGAGGGCCATGAGCGCCACCGCCAAAGCGTTACTTGTTGTGGCGGAACGGATGCAGGAGGTCCGACAGGTGCCAGTGGTGCGGCACCGGCGGCTTCTCGGGAGTGTCCTCGGTCAACTCCTGACCGATCGGCCCGGCCGGTGAGACCGGCTTCGTCGCCCGCGCCCCGTGCTGGTGCTTCTCCGTCGCGGCGATCAGGTCGAGCACCGACGACACCTGCCCCGCGCGCATGATCCTCACGACGTGACCGCCGCAGTTCATGCAGGTGGGACTGGACAGCGGGGACGGAACCCGCTCCCCGTCGGCCTTGTAGACGACGAATTCCTGTCCGGCGGCGTCGACGTGGTGCTCGATGTCGTACGCCTGCTCCCAGCCGTATCCGCAGCGCATGCAGGCGAAGGCGTACGCCTCATGGGCGACGGATATGCCGGTGCCGGTGATCTCGCTCATGCCAGCTCCTCTCCACTGATCAGTGGACGCCTTTTCCGGCCGGAGCGCATCAGCGCGGGACGAACCATGGAAGGCTTTTGGCTCTTCCCTTGCCAAGGGCCCTGAGAAGAGTCCCGGCGCCGGGTTGGGCTTTGCCTTTCAGATTAGTCCTTTACCTTTTCCGTGGCCCGACGCGTCCGCATTCTTTGCCGCCACCACGGCATCGAACACCTCGCGCTTGGGAAGTCCCGCGTCGGCGGCGACGGCGGCGATGGCTTCCTTGCGGCGTTCGCCGGCTTCCTCGCGGACGCGGACGCGGCGGACGAGTTCCTCGGCGTCGAGTTCGGCGGGGCCGGTGGCGGGAGCGCCTTCGACGACGACGGTGATCTCGCCGCGGACGCCTTCGGCGGCCCAGGCGGCGAGGTCGGCGAGGGGGCCGCGCTTGACCTCCTCGTAGGTCTTGGTGAGCTCGCGGCAGACGGCGGCGCGGCGGTCGGCGCCGAAGACCTCGGCCATCGCGGCGAGGGTGTCGTCGAGACGGTGGGGGGCTTCGAAGTAGACGAGGGTGCGGCGTTCGTCGGCGACCTCGCGCAGGCGTCCGAGGCGCTCGCCGGCCTTCCTCGGGAGGAAGCCCTCGAAGCAGAAGCGGTCGACGGGGAGGCCGGAGAGGGCGAGGGCGGTGAGGACGGCGGACGGGCCGGGGACGGCCGTGACCTTGATGTCCTGCTCGACGGCGGCGGCGACGAGGCGGTAGCCGGGGTCCGAGACGGACGGCATGCCGGCGTCGGTCACCAGGAGGACGCGGGCGCCGCCGACCAGCGCCTCGACCAGCTCGGGCGTCCGGGCCGACTCGTTGCCCTCGAAGTAGGAGACGACCCGGCCCGTGGTGTGGATGCCCAGCGCGCGGGTCAGCCCGCGGAGCCTCCGGGTGTCCTCTGCGGCCACGATGTCCGCGTTCTCCAGTTCGGTGGCGAGTCGGGGCGGAGCGTCCGCGATGTCACCGATGGGGGTCCCTGCGAGTACCAGCGTTCCTGTCACACGGAACATCCTCGCAGCCCGGACAGGCGACGCGCACAGGCGCGTTCCCTACGATGGCGCGGTGACCAGTACCGCACCCGAGACCCTGGAGGGCCGGCAAGCCGTGGCAGAGCCCTCTTCGTGGCAGCAGCGGCTGCGGCGTTTCGGCTACGAGCCGCCCGCCGGAAGCTCCGCACCCATCGGGCTGCGGGAGCGGCTCGTCCCGTCGTACACCCGGCCTTCCGCCCGCGTGTGGTCGCTCGTCGGCCTCGGCCCCGGGCCCGCCGAACGGCTCTGGCGGCTGATGGCCTGGGGCGGTCCGCTCCTGGTCACGGCGGTCGCCGGCCTGCTGCGGTTCTGGAACCTGGGCAAGCCGCGCGCGGTGATATTCGACGAGACGTACTACGCCAAGGACTCCTGGGCCCTGATCAACCAGGGGTACGAGGGCGCGTGGCCGAAGGACATCGACAAGACGATCCTGTCCGACCCGGGCGCGGTGCTCGTGCCGACCGACCCCGGGTACGTCGTCCACCCGCCGATGGGCAAGTGGGTGATCGGCGTCGGAGAGAAGATCTTCGGCTTCGAGCCGTTCGGCTGGCGCTTCATGGTGGCGCTGCTCGGCACGCTGTCCGTGCTGATGCTCTGCCGGATCGGCCGTCGGCTGTTCCGCTCGACGTTCCTGGGCTGCCTGGCCGGCCTGCTGCTCGCCGTCGACGGCCTGCACTTCGTGATGAGCCGCACCGCGCTCCTCGACCAGGTGCTGATGTTCTTCGTCCTCGCCGCCTTCGGCTGCCTCGTCCTGGACCGCGACCGGACGCGGCAACGGCTCGCCGCGGCGCTCCCCGAGGACGAGGAGGGCGTGCTGCGCCCGGACGCGGAGATCGCGGAGTCGCTGCGCCTCGGCTGGCGGCCGTGGCGGCTGGCGGCCGGCGTCTCGCTGGGCCTCGCGGCGGCGACCAAGTGGAACGGCCTGTACGTCATGGTCGCCTTCGGCCTGATGACCGTCCTGTGGGACGTCGCGGGCCGCCGCACGGCGGGCGCCGTCCGCCCGCACCTCGCGGTCCTGAAGAAGGACCTGGTGCCGGCGTTCGTGTCGGTCGTCCCGGTGGCCATCGGCACCTATCTGGCGACCTGGACCGGCTGGCTCGTCTCCGACAAGGGCTACTTCCGCAACTGGGCCGTCGAGCACGACAAGGTGGCCGGCGGCGGCACCTGGGGCTGGCTCCCGGACTGGCTGCGCAGCCTCTGGCACTACGAGTCCGAGGTCTACACGTTCCACGTCGGCCTGACCTCGCCGCACACCTACCAGTCGAACCCCTGGTCCTGGATCGTCCTCGGCCGCCCCGTCTCGTACTTCTACGAGTCCCCGGCCCCGGGCACCCGCGGCTGCCCCTCCTCCGCCAAGGAGAAGTGCGCCCAGGAGGTCCTGGCGCTCGGCACCCCGCTCCTGTGGTGGGCCGCCTGCTTCGCCATCCTCTACGTCCTCTGGCGCTGGGCCTTCCGCCGCGACTGGCGCGCCGGTGCCGTCGCCTGCGGCATCGCCGCCGGCTGGCTCCCCTGGTTCCTCTACCAGGAACGCACCATCTTCCTTTTCTACGCCGTCGTCTTCGTCCCCTTCCTCTGCCTGGCCGTCGCGATGATGCTCGGCGCCCTCATCGGCCCTCGCGGCTCTTCCGAAAGACGCCGCACATTCGGCGCAGTGGCCGCCGGCTGCCTCGTCCTCCTCATCGTCTGGAATTTCATCTACTTCTGGCCCATCTACACCGGCACTCCCATTCCGCTCGACCAATGGAGAGCCCGAATGTGGCTCGACACCTGGGTCTAGTAGGGGAATTGCACGAAGAGGGCGCGACCGGTGGTCGCGCCCTCTTGGTTGTTGTCGGTGGCTATCAGCGGGCACTGGCGGCCCCTTGACGGCCCACAGACGGCCCGGCTCCGGCCGCCAACCGCGCGTCAGGGCGAGGAGCAAGAGGGACCGCCCTGCCGGGCGATCGAGACCCGGACGAGGCCCGGACGGCCAGACGTTCACGCAGGTCACAGCACAGGGCAACCCGGACGGATTTCGGCGCGACCCGGACAGGCGCGTCCGGGTCGACCCCGCCGACGCCCGAGTCTCCACCTCTCGCGCCCTACCCTAAATCGGTACAAATGGGTACACGCGTCCCGGTCTCCTCCCGGGTCGATACGAGCGATATGAACACTTCCCTGGGTGCGCGACATCGGCCCGCACCGGATGACGGACGCGCCTCAGGCGGGCAGCCGGGAAGTCTGCCTCACACAAGCAAGAGAAACACCCGGCGGCCGCGGCGTGCTCCTCTTGCTGTTCCGGCGGACGCCGCGGCCCTCGGCCTGTGGACCCCGCGGCGCCCGTTGCCGGCACCGTACGCTCACGACAGCGGTCACCTGGTCTCTAGGTCGGACTGGGACGGCCCGGTTGCCCATGTCGACCCAACCGCCGGGATCCGATGTGTCGCACCCCCAGAGCGGTCGCAACCGCGATGAATACGGTGGCACCGGAGGTAACCAGGGCGGTCGCGACCTGCACGGCCACGTCCGTCATGCCGACAAACAGCAATGTGCCATCTCCGCTGCGCCGCACGGCGAATGCATCCCCGGCTGCCATGGTGGCCGTGCCCTTCGAGCTCAACTGGCCTGTCGTGGCTGTGCGCCCGTCGCCGGATGTGAAGGTCCCGGTGCAGACAGTGCTCGTTCCGCCGCGCCCGTTGACCTTGTGCTCGCAGGTCGCGGCGACGAACCGCCCCGGCTCTCCGGCAAGCCCCATGCCGACCCCAGCCTCTCCCCACAGCCGGACGGCCAGCAGCACTCCGAGCACTGCGATCACCGCCCCACTCAGGACGACCAGCGATCGTGCCGCCAGCTTCATTCCCGGCGCCAACTCCCCCTCATCCATGAGTCGCAGCCTTGCACGGGAAGGATTCCGGGTCACTGCCGCACGCTGGCAACGATGACCGCTGATCCATGCCAGGCCCTGCCACTCGCCGGGCGCACCGCCCAACACTCGCAACCGCGGCGAACCCAATTCCCGCCTGGCATCCACCAGCACACCGCCGGCCGCGACGTAGTCGCTTCCAGGACCACCGGGCCCGGCCAGAAGCATCCGCGAGGCTCTGGACGTCTGCGGCTGCGTGGAGCTCCGGAAGGGCTTTTCAGAGGGGCGAGGGGCGGCAGTGCGCACCCTCGGCCGCCCCCACTCCTGAAAAGCCTTCTGGGCGTGGACGCCGCCTGCACTCGCCACACCTGAGAGAAATCGGCTTCGTGGGAGCGCAGGGCGGCTGGGTTGAACGGTCGACACACGAACTCGGGGTGCGTACGTGGTGCCCCCCTTGCACCCCGCTCCACTGCCGACCGCACGAAGTCCTCAACGTAGTGGGCCCCCCACGTGGCGCTCTGACCTCTCTTACATCATCTACTGGAGAGTTGAGAGAAAACAGTGTCCGCAGCGTCCGCAGCACCGTTCACGTCGCCCCTGACCTGCGGTTCCCCTGCGGACGCTAAACAAAATGCATAGCGTCCGCCAGCGTCCGCAGCGTCCGCAAGATCTCTCCTCCACTAAGAGCATCGCCCCAGGTCAGAACGCCCTTAGAGGAGATCAGCCGCAGGACGCTACGGACGCTGGCGCTCCCCCTCACACGTTCGTCACGGCCACCAACACCCCCGACCACGCCTCAGGGCGGCACGGAGAGCTACTGGACAGTGGCTACTGGAAACTTTCCACTAGCCGGCGGAGACCCCCTCTACTGGACAGCAGGGGCCTTGAGCTGGACTGTTTCCACTGTCCACTAGCCAGTGTCCACTAGCCAGTAGACCCACACAGCGTCACCAACGCGGGCGGGCGGCACCTCGCCAAGGGGCGCCGCGCCCCCTTCCTGACCGCCGCGCTCCACAAGCAAGAGGAGCACCCGGGCGCGGGGTGCTCCTCTTGTTGTTCCGGCGACACACGGCCGAGGGCGACCCTTGCTGCTTGTCTTGTCGCTTGTCTTGTCGCTTGTCGCGCCGCTGGTCAGCAGCCGTGCTGACCCCCTCAGGCATCGTTTCCTGACCCTGGACGACAAGACAAGCGACAAGCCGCACCGCGTCGGGCGCCCGCGCCTCGGCGGCGGGCTGCGCAGTGCGCCCTCAGACCACCGCTACGTCCCGCTGCTCAGGAGCGGATGGGTAGGCTCCGCTCTCGTGAGCGACATACGCCAGACCTCCTTCACCGTGTCCGGTGCACTGACCCGCGATGAGTTCAACGAAGCCGTCAAAGCCGCTGGATTGTTTCGACGGATGTGGCTCATCGTCTTCGTTGGTTCGGCATTGATCGCTTTCCAGAGCGTGTCACTCTCAGCAGACGGCGGCTCTGTGCGCCCTGTGCCTCTTGGTGTCGCGGTGGCCTTCGTAGCTGTCTGGTTTGGCCTCGTACGGGTGCTGACCACTCGGTACTACCGGGCTGGCCACGCCTCGGAGGAGAAGCAGACCACAGCGGACGACACCGGCATCACCGTGTCCCGGGGTGATGAGACTCGGCAGATGGCGTGGCGTGAGCTCACCCGCTATCGCGAGACGACTCGGCTCCATGTGCTCGTCGGGCGCAGGGACAGAAAGGCATGCCTGCTGGTGGTGCCCAAGCGTCTGTTCGGTCGGCCCGATGAGAGTGAGCTCTTCAGCACCTTCCTCAGCAACCAGGTAGGTCGCCGCCACTAGACCTAGCACTCGCTGCCGCTAGGTCTAGCAGGGGCGCTAGCAGGAGAATGGGCTCCCGACCTGCGGTCTAGCGTCTAGCACTCAGTTTTCAGCCCAGCCCCTTCGAGCACTTTCAGCACCGGCTCGGGGTCACCGCTGTAGAGGACGTGAGGCTCCGCAGCCTCCGGAGGGACGAACCGGGCCCGGTAGCGGGCCAGGTCGTTCTCCGAGAAGTAGATCGAGTTCGGATCAGCTTCGTGCTGGGCATTCCTCTGGCTCACCCGCGACCAGAGTTCTTCGTGACTTGCCTCCAGGTAGACGAGCAGCGGCAGAGCTCCCGCGTCCGTGGCGATCGCCATCCACCGGGCTCGGTCGTCGGGGGTCCAGAATCCGTGGTCGACCACGACGTTGCGGCCGGCCTGGAGGTGGTCACTGAGCTCGACGGCGATCTCTTCGAGTACCGGGCGCTCCAGGGTCGGGAACGTGCCCCGGGGGAAGTCGACGCCGTACACGCCGTGCCGGCGGAACATCTCCTCGTCCGGGCACAGTCGGACGAATCCGCGCGCCGTGAGTACGCGGGAGAGCGTTGTCTTGCCCGAGCCCGGGAGCCCGGCCATGAGTACGCAGAACGGCCGCCCGGCCGAGTCCGCCGTCACTGGGAAACTTCCGATTCTGTGAGCCATGTCCGGCCGGGGCCGCCGAGGTCTACGCCGTACTCCACCACGTGGTCCCCGCTGTCGATGAACTTCGCAGTCATGACAACCACCGGTTCCGCGGGCGGGTTCGCGGGGTCTAGCTCCAGGAGCTCCGCGTCCGTCGGTGTCAGGAGTCGGGCCGACGCCGCGTCGATCCGGCGGGTGATCGGCCGCCCTGTGGCCTGCGCGATGAGCTCGAGGGACGTTCCGCCGGACAGACGCTCGCTTTCCGCCAGTTGGGGGACGAGTTTCCCGTACTGCACTGGGATCCACGACGTGGAGTGCGCGACGATGCCGTGCCGGTCGCGGTAGACGCGGCTACGGCGGATCACGTCCGAGCCCGGTGCCATGTCCAGCGCCTGCGCCACGTCGGCCGGCGCCGGGACCACAGCCGCTTCGTGGGAGTCGGATCGTTCGCCCGCTCCCCAGCTCGACCCGCTGCGGCGGCCTCGGTCCTGGCGCTGCGCGCCGGAGGACATGGGGGCGGGGCGGTCGATCACCTCGGTGCCGATGCCGTGGATTCCCCGGACGAGCCCGTCGGTGCGGAGCTTGCGGAGCGCCTTCTCTGCGGTCGCGGTGCTGACGCTCCACTCCTGGGAGAGCGTCTTGATGCTGGGCAGAAGCTCGCCCGGCTGCAGCTTGCCGGACGTGATCAGTTCCTCGTAGTGCGCGGCGATCCGTGCGTACGGCGCCCGATGGCCGGCCTGATCCGACACCACGTCAACTCCCTTGCTCATTGGATGCGTTCCCTAGCGTACCGCTTGACACCCTAGGGTGCCCTAGGGAACCTTAGGGATGTGCCCGCCGGTCGGATCGATCGGAACGGGTACGGCTCCCTGCATGGGGGCTGAGGCATGGAAACGTCCTGGTCAGTGACCTAGGACAAAGCAGGGAGCGGCTCCCTACCGCCAAGCAGATAGCCGCTCCCCGACCCACGAAGGGGCAATCCCATGATGCCTGGATCTCTTGCTCTTCGGTTAGCCAGTCGCCCGGTCGGCGGTCACGTCGATGCGTTCGGCGACGCGGACCCGAACGAGCCGGTACGGATCAGCGTCCCCGTCACGGCGCACGTGTCGTTCGCGGAGTTGCTGACACTGCTGGTGACAACACCGGGCGTGTGCCTGGAGTACGCGGATCTGGTCAAGAACGACGTCGTGCGTGACTCGGTGCGGTTCGCGCTGATCGCCACAGACCTCCTCTCGCTGGACCAGCGGTCCGAGCGCGTCATGGCTGTCTACCGGGGCGACGCGCCCGGGAGCCACGCCCTGCCGCCGTTCGAGTACCTGCAGTGCGTCGGCTCCGCGATCACCCGCGTGTTCGGGCTGGAGGCGGCGCTGTGACGATCGCACCCGAGACCCCGTTGAACATGCCCGCCGTGGCGCCCGTCGAGGGGAACCTTCGGCTGGCGGCGGCCATCGTCGAGGCCGATCTGACCTACGCCGAACTCGCCGAACAGCTCCAGGTCGACCCCAAGACCGTGGAACGCTGGGTGAACGAGCCCGGACGCCGTCCCTACGCCCGTCACGCCCACGCGGTCGCCCGCGTCCTCGGGACGACCGTGTGGGACCTGTGGCCCGCCATGCGACCGAAGGAACTGGCCCCGCAGGCGCCGTCCGTGGTGCCGGTCCCGCCCGTCCTGCTGGCGGCCGCCCGGGACGCGCTGAGCCGGGTCGAGAACCTCGACCTCGGCACGGCGAGCCCGACCGCCATGGCCATGCACCTTGGCTCCCTCTCCGCCGCACTGCGGACCGTGCTCGACCTGGTCGACGTCTCCGGGGTGGCCGGGTGAGCCTGCACGCCTCTCCACGACTCAACGCCGCCCGTCGTCGCAGCCGCAAGGCGCAGCTCGCGGCCCGCGACGGCTGGCGATGCGCCTACTGCCGGCACCGGTTCAAGGACCTGCGCGAGGCGACGATGGACCACGTCGTGCCGATCTCGCTCTACCGGACGTGGTCCGCCAACGCCCTCGTGCTCGCCTGCCAGCCCTGCAACCACGCCAAGGCCGACCGGCTGTTCCTCTCGATCGCGTTGCTGCTGGTCTGGTCGACCGACCCCGCGTTCACGGGTGTTCAGCCGACCGGCGACCCAACCGATCGACCGCCCACTGGGCCCGACCGGTCGGCCGACTCGGAGCCGATCCGGTTCGGCCCGGACCAGGTCGACTGGCTGATGCTCGTGCGGATCGTTCACGCCCGTTCAGCGGCCGCACTGTCCACCCCTGAGCAGGCAAAGCATCGCGAACCGGTCGAGCGGCGCGTGCGGGTCGGCCGACTCGACCAGCGGCGGCGTACGGCCCGGATGAACACCTGTGAGCAGTCGACCGATCGAGGGGCGAGCGCGTGAACAGCACCACCAAGCCGGTGAACGGAACCGCCCGACCGATCGCCCCCGACCGGTCGACCGACCCGGCGCCCGTGAACACCGGGCAGTCGGCCGTGAACACCGGACGGGGGTCCGTGAACAAGCGCCCGCCGGTCGACGACGGGGGCAAGAAGCCGTCGGCCGCCGTGCGGCTCGTCCAGCTCGCGCGGGAGCGGTACCGGTTCGTCATGTCGACCGACGGCCGCCCCTACGCGGTCGCGATCGACGGCCCGAACATCGCCCTGCCCCTGCGTGGCCGGTCCGGCGTGCGGCAGCGGCTGGCCCGCCTGTACGCGGACACGTTCGAGGGCGACGTGGCGTCTCAGTCGGCGCTGGCGGACGCGATGACCGTGCTGGAGGGCATCGCGGAGGACGGCGACCCGGTGCCGGTGCACCTGCGAGTCGGGCACGACGAGGCCGGAACCCTGGTGGTCGACCTCGGCACCGCCGATGGCCGTGCGGTCACGGTGTCGGCCGGCGGCTGGCACGTCGTCGACCGCTCCCCGGTCCTCTTCCGCCGGTCCGGGGCCATGGCGACCATGCCCACGCCGACACTCGTCGGGGACGGCCTGTCCATGCTGCACAGCCTGTTGAACATGGACGAGTCCTCGTTCCGGCGGCTCGTGGTGTGGCTGGTCGCCGCGTGGATGCCGACCATCCCCCACCCCGTCCTCACCTTCAAGGGCGAGCAGGGCACGGGGAAGTCCGCGGCCGCGCAGATGATGGTCAACCTGGTCGACCCCTCACCGGCCGCGAAGCGCTCCCAGCCCCGGGACATCAAGGTGTGGGCCACGCAGGCGTTCAGCTCGTGGGCGCTGTGCCTGGACAACATCTCCGCGATCCCGCCGTGGCTGTCGGACACCTTGTGCAAGGCCGTCACAGGTGACGCGATCGTGGACCGGGCGCTCTACACCGACGACGACGTCGTGGTCCTGACCTTCCGGCGGGTGCTGGCGATGACGACGATCGACGCCGGAGCGCTCGCCGGGGACCTGGCGGAGCGACTGTTGATGCTGGACCTCCAGCTGATCGAGCCGGATCAGCGGCGTACGGAGGAGGAGTTGGGCACGGCGTTCGAGGCCATCCGGCCGGCCGTCCTCGGCTCGCTCTTCGACCTCCTCGCGTCCGTCCTCGCCGTCCTGCCGAACGTGAAGCTGGACTCCCTGCCCCGCATGGCCGACTTCGCCCGCGTGCTCGCGGCCGTCGATCAGGTCATGGAGTGGAGCACCCTGGACGACTACCTGGCCGCGTCCGCGAACGTCGCCGGGGACGCGCTGGAGGGGGACCCGTTCGGCTCCGCGCTCGCCGCCCTGGTCGAGCAGTGCGGGACGTGGACCGGGACCGCCGCCCAGCTCCTGGAGCACGTACCACCGCCGGGCGGCATCCGGCCGCCCACATGGCCCAAGGACGCCACCCGCACCAGCGGGAAGGTCAAGCGGCTTGCGCCGCTCCTGCGGTCGATCGGGATCACGGTGGACGACACGCAACGTAGCCAGGACCGGCACCGCAGCAGACTCCTCGTACTGACCCGGATCGACCTCTCGCAGGAGACAGCGTCCGCGCCCCCGACCGACCCTCTCTGGCCGGACGTGGCTCCCATCGGCCAGGGCCGCACAGCCTCTGAACTGGACTGACATCGCCGGACCGGGCCGCACACCAGCGGCCCGGACACGGCAACCGCTGCGGACGCTACGGCCGTCCAGCGTCCGCACTAGCGTCCGCGTATCTCACCAGCTCTGACCTGCATAGACAGTGCGATGCGGACGCTCGGGAGCTGCGGACGCTGAGATACGCCCAATTTCTAGGACGGCCACCGGCATCGCTCCCACCCCGCCCCGCGACGGACACGAGGAGTCACTCAACCCCATGGCCAGCAAGCCGATCGAGACCCTGCGCGCCGGACTTCCGGACCGCTACCTCACCCCCGAGGACATCGCCGCGATGTTCTCCGTCCCCATCGACACCGTCTACCACTGGCGCAAGCAGCGCACCGGCCCGCCCGGCTTCCGCGTCGGCCGCCACGTCCGCTACGACCCCGCCGCCGTCCGCACCTGGGTCCACCACCAGGAAGCCACCGACACAGCCGCCTGACCCGCCGGCCGACCGGAAGTTAGAGCCCCTCCCCCTACCCGCGACGGCGTCACACCCCCGTCACGCCCCACCGTCACACCCCCGCCGAAGCCACTCGGGTAGAGGGATCCCTTTACCCCGGTAGAGGGGGCGGTAAGGGACGCTGACCTGCGAGGTAAGGCGGGTAAAGGGGGCGGCGTCACAGCCGTCACACCCCACCGTCACGGCCGTCACGCCCCTTCCCCGATCCCGGGGAGACACCGGGGAGGCGGGGAGAACTCCCCACCCAACTCCTTGGGCCGCTTCCCCCGCACCGACCAGCGAAAACACCCCTTCGGGGAGACGGGGAGGCGCCCGCCAAGCCGCCCCAAAACCCCGTCCACAGCCACTCTCCGAGCCACCTTCTCCACCTCCCCAAGCCAGGAAGGCGCCAGGGAGGCAGGGAGAACTCCCTCAGTGCCTCCCTGACCCACCTCCCTGCCAGCCACCTGCCCAAACCCCCATCCAGGGAGGCAGGGAGGCGCCCTCCCTAGCTATCCCGAAACCCTTCCACCGCCGCTTCCACGGCACCCCCATGCCTCCCTCCCTGAGAGCAGGCACACCACCAACCGAGAGGACGCAGCCCACATGGCTGGCCACATCCAGGACCGCTGGTACAAGACCGAGACCGGCACCGACGGCACGCCCCGCCGGGTCAAGTCCGACCGCTATGGCACGGGCATGCGTTACCGGGCCCGGTACGTCGGTCCCGACGGCACCGAGAAGTCCAAGAGCTTCCCCGACCGGCAGAAGCGTCTCGCCGAGCTGTGGCTGAACGAGACGGCAGCCGACATGGCCCGGGGTCAATACGTCGACCCCCGGGCGGGCCGCGTCACCTTCCGGCAGTTCGCGGAGAAGTGGGTGGCAACGCACACGACCGAGGTGAACAGCCGTGAGGCGGCGGAGCGTCGGCTGCGGCTGCACGCGTTTCCGTATATCGGGACCAGGCCGCTCACCTCGTTCCAGCCCGGCCACATCCGCACGTGGCTCGGCGAGTTGGAGTCCAACGTGCCCGCCGCCTCGCACCGCCGGATCGTCTTCGGCACCGTCTCCGCCGCGTTCAGCGCGGCCATGGACGACGGACTCATCGCCAAGAACCCGTGCAAGGCGAAGTCCATTCAGGTCCCGAAGCCCAACCACACGCGCGTCGCGCCCTGGACGGCACAGCAGGTGTTCGGCGTGCGAGCCGCCCTACCTGAGCACCTGCGGGCTGCCGTGGACGCCGCCGGCGGGTGCGGGCTTCGGCAGGGCGAAGTGTTCGGCCTGTCCGAGGACGAGGTGGACCACGAGGGCGGCTGGATCTCCGTGGAGCATCAGCTCAAGCGGATCCGGGGCAAGTTCGTCTTCGCCCTACCGAAGGGTGGCAAGGTGCGAGACGTGCCCCTTCCGCCGTCCGTGGCGGCCGCGCTCAAGGCGCACTCGGAGAAGCACCCGCCGGTCAAGCTCACGCTTCCCTGGCGGACCCCTGACGGTCCGCTCGTGACGAAGTCGCTCATCTTCACCGGGTCAGCCGGCGGCCACATCCGGGTGAGTCACTTCAACGACTTCATGTGGAAGCCTGCTCTCGCCGCCGTGGGCATCATCCCGGAGCCGGAGGAAGGCGAGCGGTACGCGTCGGCCCCGGAGCACGGCATGCACGCGCTGAGGCACTTCTACGCCTCCGTGCTCCTGGACGCCGGAGAGAACGTCCGCGCCCTGAGCCAGTACCTCGGTCACGCCGATCCGGGGTTCACGTTGCGCACGTACACGCACCTGATGCCGAGCAGCGAGGGGCGGACCCGGAAGGCAGTGGAAGCGTTGTATCTCTCAAGGAGTTCTATGACTGCCTGACGCCCACGAGGTCCAGCAGAATGACGCTATGGACCAGGGACTTGCAGCAGCATTGGCCGGGATCGCCGGAGTGGTGGGGGCCGGCATCGGCGGCCTGGCAACCGCCTACGGAGCGCGTGTTGGCGCACAAAAGACGATTGAGGCAGTCCATACACAGGTCACACATCAGGCCTCTGCTGAACACGAGCACTGGACTCGCGAGCAGCGGAGGCAGGCCTGCGACGAGACTGTCAGCGCGTGGATGACGTTCGTTACTCTGGCCGTGCCATGCCAAGGTCGGATCTCACGAGACCAGGACCTCTCCGAAGAGCAATTCAACACGCTTCACGAAGCGTTCATAGCCCTAACGATTGCCACTGCCAAACTTCAGCTCTGGGGCCCTGACAACCTGGTCTCATCGGCAAACTCCATGTCTTCGGCAGCAAAGCAACTCCATGTTGCAATGCTCAGGTGGCCTCAGACACTTCATGGCGGTGACACAGCAGAAACCAGCGCCGCCAAAGAGCAAATTGAAGCGTGCGCGACGAGCGCAAGCGCTGCTTGGCGTTCCTTCGCTTCCACTGCACACACAACGCTTAGCGTGCGCTCGCAGCACTGACCACGGCCCACAGGCGGCCCCAAGGGGCCATTCGCAGCACCCGCTACCGAAAAGATGCTGGTGAGGGCCTACTTCCGCATAGATGAGGAAGCTTCATCTACTTCTGGCCCATCTACACCGGCACTCCCATTCCGCTCGACCAATGGAGAGCCCGAATGTGGCTCGACACCTGGGTGTAGCGGGGGAATTGCAGCGAAGAGGGCGCGACCGGTGGTCGCGCCCTCTTGGCTGTCGTCGGTGGGATACGCCGTGGGTGTCGGCGGCAGCCGGGTCAGTTCGCCTGCGGGGTCAGGGTGCAGTGGGGGAGATCGTGGTCCGGGTCGCCGACGCGGGTCCAGAGCTTCACGACGTCGTTGTGCCTCAAGGCGGAGTAGGCGTCGGGCCTCTGATCGCTCG
Source organism: Streptomyces sp. NPDC056361 (assembly GCF_042262805.1). NCBI lineage: Bacteria > Bacillati > Actinomycetota > Actinomycetes > Kitasatosporales > Streptomycetaceae > Streptomyces > Streptomyces sp. NPDC056361. The sequence continues at coordinate 56,379 of NZ_JBHJQI010000018.1, read as the reverse complement.
CTTCGGGGTGGGCGTCGTCGAAGCGGAGGCGGAGGAAGCTCTGCTCCTTGTTGGCCGTCAGTCTCCAGGTGCCGGTTCCCGACCAGGCCAGGCCCTCGTCCCAGCTGACGGCGACGCAGATGTCATGGGCGACGAACGTGCCGTCCGGCTTCAGCGTGATGGTGCCGTCGTCGGCGTCGGTCCAGGTGGTGAGGAGGTCGGCCCGCTTCAGCAGGATCGGTTTGCCTTCGGGTGGCGGGAGTTCGTAGAGCCTGCCGCAGCCCGTGAGGGCGAGGGTCGTGGCGAGCAGGACCAGTGCGGTACGACGGTGACGCGACACATCCACCCCTAGCGGTTTCGCGGGCCGCGTGCGCGGCCGGTGGGCTCGCGCGCGCATGCCGTACCCTGGCACGGAATTTGAACATGTTCAAGTCAAGGGTGGCGTCGGACGGTGGGGGGACGCGCAGAGGGCGCGACCGGTGGTCGCGCCCTCTGCCGTGCGGGTCGTGCGGGTCGTGCGGGGTGGATCAGAAGACGAGATCCGTGGCGGCGGCCGGGGTCACGTACGTGTCCTGGGCGGGCAGGAAGGGGCGGTCCCACCGGCCGGTGCTCTGGTACAGCGAGCCCTGGTAGTACGAGTTGCTGATGCCGAGGAGGTCGGGGCGGCCGTCACCGTCGGCGTCGCCGGCGCCGACGAGCTGGCTGAACTTGTTCCAGCTGGTGCCGATCTTCGTGCGGGGGGCGAAGGTGCCGTCGCCCTTGCCGAGGTACTGCCACAGGACGCCGGACGCGTCGCGGGCGACGAGGTCGCCGGCGGTGCCGCCGGCGATGTCGCCGAGGGCGGCGAGGTCGTTGTAGACGCCCCAGCCGGTCCCGATCTGCTTGCGGGCGGCGAAGGGCTTGGCGGCGTCGCCGGTGCCCGGGTAGAGCCACAGGCCGCCGGACTTGTCGGTGGCGACGGCGTCCGGGCGGCCGTCGCCGGTGAGGTCGCTGCCGACGGCGATCTTGTCGTAGACCTGCCAGCCGGTGCCGACCTTGAGCCGGCCGCCGAAGCCTCCGGTGCCGTTGCCGGGGTAGAGCCACAGCACGCCGGTCTTCTCGCGGGCCAGGATGTCGCCGACCGCCGAACCGCCCAGGTCGCCGGTGGCCTCGATGCGGTCGTAGATGTTCCAGCCGGTGCCGATGAGGGCCTTGGGCTCGACCCCGTGGATGCCCATCTGCTCGCTGAACGGGTGGTAGAAGAGGTCGGTGCGCCAGAGGCGGCCGGCCGCGTCCCGGGTGAGCAGGTCGGGGGAACCGTTGTCGTTGAAGTCGTGCGGCGCGGTCTTGCGGACGACCTTGAAGGTGCCCTTGCGGACGGTGTCCGGGCCGATGCCGTTGACCGGGTGGGCGGCGATCTCCCAGGTGTAGTCGCCGTTGTGGACGTCTTCCTCCCCGTCGGCGGCCCCCCAGCCGAAGGACGCCTCCTTGGTCCAGTACGAGGTGAGCGTCCGGGTCTTCCCGGTGCGCAGGTGGCGCACGGTGACCGTCGCGTTCGCCGGGCGGGTCAGGGCCCAGCGGAAGGTGAACCGGAGGTTCTTGTCGAGGTCGAGCTCCGCCGCGGGGACGGCGGTGTCGGTGACGACGAGCTCGGTGGGCTCGCCGGTCGTCGCGACCTTCTCGACCGTCGCGTCCTCGCTGCCCGTGGCCGCGATCCGGTACATGCCCTCGCCCTGGCCGACGAGGCCGCCGAGCGCGTAGAGGCTGCCGTCGGGGGCGGGCGCGAGCTGGTAGGCGTGGTCGAGCAGCGGCTTCGACGTCTTGGTGGTGAGGTTGTACGCGGTGAGCGGGTAGTGCGTGCCGGGCTGCGACTGGTACATGCCGCCCGTCTGCCCGTACACGACCCAGTCGCCGACCAGGGCGACCCGGAAGCCGCCCGACGCCGTCCCCTGCTTCACCGGGACCTCCTGGCGGGTGCCGGTGGCGAGGTCCTCGACGTGGAGCTGCGGCGTGTCGTACGACCCCTCGCCGGTGGCCCAGGCGGTGCGGGTGGCGGAGACGGCGTCGAGGCCGACCGTGCCGTTCTCGCGGAGGGGACCGGCTGACGCGGTGGCGAGGTCGATGACGGCCCACTTGTAGACCTCGCCCTGCCGGAACTGGGCCACGGCCTGGTCGGGCGTGGACGGCAGGACCGTGAGGCCGATCGCGTCGGTGGGGAGGCCGGTCACCGTCGTGCCGGCGCTGTCCGCCTCGGTGTACTTGCGGAGGACCGTGCCGGACTCGGTCTCGCGGGTCGTGAAGAGGGCGTCGGCCGCGGCGCCGGCGTACTTCGCGTCGGCCGCGGTCGAGCCGACGGCGATCTGGAGGTTGCCGCTCGTGGTCAGGTTCCGCTGCGTGACCTGGGTGGGGCTGCGGAAGACGAGGTAGTCGGTGGTCCGCGTCGACCGCAGGTAGGTGGGGCCCGTGTACGCCTGTCCGCCGCCGTCCGAGTAGCGCCTGAAGGTCGAGACGTTTTCGGGGGAGACGGTCAGGAAGCCGGTCACCCCGGCGCCGGCGAGCCGGCTTCCCTTGGGGTACGGGATCGGGTCCGCGGCGGTGGTCGCCGCGTCCGCCGCGAGGAACCCGCCCGCCGCCGGAACGGCGTGCGCGGGGACGGCCAGCGCGCTCGCACCGAGGGTGACGGCGAGCACGGTGGTGACGGCGGCGACGAGCCGGCGTCGGGTCGAACGAGCCAGGGGCACGTGTCATTCCTCCCGGATGCATCAGGCGCACCATGCGCCTCATGGGTGAGACGTCCGGGAGGACGAAAAGTTGTACGGATCGGGGACGTGCGTTCCCAAGTGCCGGTCGGCGCCCGGTCCTAGGAGGCTGTGCGGCGGACGCGGAAGCGGAGGACCGTGACGGCGCCCGCGCGTGTGGAGGAGAGCGGTTCCAGGTCCGTGCCGGGGAGGCCGGGGGGCAGGAAGCGGACGCCGTCGCCGAGGAGGACCGGGAGGACGTACACGAGGAGTTCGTCGACGAGGCCGCGGCGCAGGCATTGGGCGGCGACGTCGGAGCCGAGGATCTCCAGGTCCTTGCCGCCCGCGGCGGCGCGGGCCGTGGCGACCGCCCGGTCGATGTCGCCGGTGAGGACGGTGATCGCCGGGTCGGGCGGATCCGGCGGCCGGTGGGTGAGGAGGAAGAGGGGTCCGGCGAAGGGGTAGTCGGTGCTGTCGGGCCGTTCGGCCTTCATGCGCGCGCCCACGTCGTAGGTCCGGCGGCCGACGAGCATGGCGCCGGTGGCCGCCGCGTTCGCCGCGAGCTCGTCGGGCGGCACGGCGTCGAGGACCCAGTCCATCGCGTCGTCGGGACCGGCGACGAAGCCGTCGAGCGACATCGCCCTGTTCACGACCACCTTGCCGCTGCCGGTACGCGTCTCGCTCATGTCGTTCACCCGTCCCGTGGTGTGCCCCCTGAGGCAAGTGTGACGGAAATTGCGATAGTTGCTCGACACATCGGAAGGGACACGCTTGACTGGACGGCCACCTGGGGAGGGGAGCGCAGCCATGCGCAGCGGGGCCAAGGTCGCGATCGTCGGAAGCGTGTTCGCCGTGGTGGCGAGCGGGGTCGGATACGGGGGCTACAACCTCTGGAACGGCGTCACGGGAGGCGACTCGGACATCGGTACGCGGTCGGACGCCGCGCCGAAGACCGGGCCCGTCACGGGTGACGAGGTGACGTCGACCGCGCGGGACTTCCTGGCGGCCTGGGCGGCCGGCGAGTCGGACCGGGCGGCGCAGCTCACGAACGACCCGGTCGCGGCGGGACCCGCCGTCCTCGCCTACCGGCAGGGCGCGGGCGTCTCCGGGGCCACCATCACGCCGGGGACGCCGGTCGGGGCCAAGGTGCCGTTCACCGTGGAGGCGACCGTCACCTTCGAGGGCGTCTCCAAGCCCTGGTCGTACGCCTCCGAGCTCACCGTCATGCGCGGCGAGACCACCGGCCGCCCGCTGGTGAAGTGGCTGCCGAGCGTGCTCCACCCGAAGCTCACCGCCGACGGCACCCTGCGCACCGGCGTCGCGACGACCGCCTCCGTCAAGGCGGTCGACCGGGCCGGCAAGGAGCTGACGGCGGAGAAGTACCCGTCGCTCGGGCCGGTCCTGGACGAGCTCCGCAAGCGGTACGGGGCGAAGGCGGGCGGCACGAGCGGCATCGAGACCTGGATCGACTCGGGCAGCCCGGCCGTGGCCGACACCACCCTCCTCGTCCTGACCAAGGGGAAGCCCGGCGTCCTGAAGACCACCATCGACGCGGACGTCCAGGCGGCGGCCGAGAAGGCGGTCACGGCGTACGGGACCGCCGCGGTCGCCGCGGTCGAGCCGTCCACGGGGGCGATACGGGCGGTCGCCAACAGCCCGGCCGCCGGCTTCAACACGGCCTTCCAGGGCAAGCAGGCCCCCGGCTCGACGATGAAGATCGTCACGGCGGCGATGATGATGCAGCGGGGTCTGGCCACGCCCGGCAGCAAGGTCGCGTGTCCGTCCACCGTCCCCTGGTACGGCTACACGTTCCACAACCTCAAGGACTTCTCGATCGCCGACGGCACCCTCACCGAGGCGTTCGCCCGCTCCTGCAACACGGCCTTCATCAAGGCGGTCAAGCCGCTCAGCGAGAAGGACGAGGAGAACACCGCGCTCGGCGAGACCGCCCGCCGCTCCTTCGGCATCGGCCTGAACTGGCAGGTCGGCGTGCCCACGTCGGACGGCAGCGTGCCCGAGTCGCAGGGCGTGGAGACGGCCGCCTCGTACATCGGCCAGGGCAAGATCACCATGAGCGCCCTGAACGTCGCCTCGCTCTCCGCGACCGTCAAGAACGGCGGTTTCCTCCAGCCGTACCTGGTGGCGCGGGACCTCGACGACCGCGAGTTCGCCGAGGCCGGCCGGCTCTCCCCCGAAGTCGCCTCGGGCCTGCGCCGGATGATGAGCGCGGCAGCGACGAGCTCGGTCGGCACCGCGACCAAGGTGATGGCCGGCGTCCCCTCCCCCAAGGGCGCCAAGACCGGCTCCGCCGAGGTCGGCGACCAGGCCACCTCCAACAGCTGGTTCACCGGCTACTCCGGCGACCTCGCGGCCGCCGCCGTCGTGGAAGCCGGTGGCCACGGCGGCGACGCGGCCGGCCCGGTGGTCGCGCAGGTGCTGCGGGCGGGCTGACGGAGGACCGTCCGGCGGGACCGGCGGTGGGCCGTCCGGCGGGACCCGCGGAGGGTCGGCGGGCGGGACCCCCGGAGGGTCGGCGGGCGGACCCGAGTCCCGTCCGGTGGGACGCGCGGAGCGCCGAAGGCCGGACCCGCGGAGTCCCGTCCGGCCCGCGGCCGACGTCCGGAACCCGGAACCGAGTCGCGTGCCCCGTACACCCACCGCTAGCGTGCCGGTATGACGACCGCTGACGACGCCACCACGCCCGCGCACCCCCAGTTCGCCGCCGCCCTCAGGGAATTGGGCCTCGACGTGGAGATCAGGCGCTTCCCGGACGAGACCCGCACCGCGCAGCAGGCGGCCGACGCCATCGGGTGCCGGGTCGCGGAGATCGTGAAGTCGCTGATCTTCGCCGCGGACGGGGTGCCGGTCCTCGTGCTGATGGACGGGGCGTCGCGGGTGGACGTCGAGCGGGTGCGCGAGGAGCTGGGCGCGGAGAAGGTGACCCGGGCCGACGCGAAGGTGGTGCGGGAGACGACCGGGTACGCGATCGGGGGCGTCCCGCCCTTCGGGCACCGGACGCGGACGCGGGTCCTCGCCGACCGGGGCATCCTCGAACACGACGTGGTGTGGGCGGCGGCGGGCACCCCGCACACGGTCTTCGCGCTCGACCCGAAGGCGCTGGTGAGCCATGCCGGCGGCACGCTGGTCGACGTCCGCGAGCCGTCGGCGTGACCCCGCTCGTCACCCTCGCGGTCCTCGTCGCGGCCGTCACCCACGCCAGCTGGAACGCGATCGCCCACGGCATCAAGGACCAGCTGCTCTCCTTCACGCTGATCTCCGGCGGCGGCGCGCTGATCGGCCTGGCCGCGGTCCCCTTCGTGCCGCTGCCCGCGGCCGGCGCGTGGCCGTACCTGATCGCGTCCGCGCTCCTCCACATCGGCTACTACGCCCTGCTCATGCGGTCGTTCACGCTGGGCGACTTCGGCCAGATGTACCCGATCGCGCGCGGGTCGGCCCCGCTCGTCGTGACCGCCCTCGCGGCCGTCTTCCTCGACGAGGTCCCCGGCGGCTGGCAGCTCCTCGGCGTGGCCGTCGCCTGCGCGGGGCTGACCGGCCTCGCGCTGTGGGGCATCCGCGGCAAGGACACCCGCCCGCACTGGCCGGCGCTGCTCGCGGCGGGCGCGACGGGCCTGTCGATCGCCCTGTACACGGTCGTCGACGGGGTCGGCGTCCGCGCTTCGGGCACCCCGCTCGGCTACGTCTCCTGGCTGATGATCATGGAGGGTCTGGCGATCCCGGCCTACGCGCTCTGGACCCGCCGCGCCGCCCTGCTCCCCCAGCTCCAGCCGTACGCGGCCCGGGGCCTGCTGGGCGCCGCCCTCTCCGTCGCGGCGTACGGCCTGATCCTCTGGGCCCAGACGAAGGCCCCCCTCGCCCCGATCGCCGCGCTCCGCGAGTCGTCCATCATCGTCGGCGCCGCCATCGGCGCCCTCTTCTTCAAGGAGCGCTTCGGCGGCCCGCGCATCGCGGCGGCGGGCCTGATGGTCGTGGGCATCGGCCTGATGCTCCGCGCCGGCTGACCCCGGGGGCGCGGGGCGGCACCACCGCGTCAGCCGCCGAGTCGGCCAACGCGTCGACCACCGCGTCAGCCGCCGGCGGCCTGCGCTCCCGCGCCGTCGCACGACGCCCTGAAGAAGTCCGTACGGATGCGCCGGAAGCCCGTGTGCCCGGTCTCCTGCGCGTGCGCCAGGCACCACAGGGCGGGCCCCCGCCCGTCCTCCGCCGGGCCGGAGCCGTCATGGCACGTGGTGCACTCCGCCTCGGTGATCGGCCCGCTGCCCGTACGGTCCCCCCGTAACGCCCAGAGCTTCGGCCGCCACCCGCCCCGCGGCACGACCCCGGCCACCCGAGTCGCCGCCGTCCCCTCACGCCCCATCCGACTCCCCCTCCACGGCAAGCTCCGCCCACACCAGCTTTCCCGCCGCGAGCCGCTCGCAGACACGCCACTTCACGGGCGGAGGCGCCAACCGCCGGGAGAGGAGGGGCGGTCGCTCAGAAGGTGCTGGGCGGAAGGGGGAGGGGAAGGCCGGGGAGGCCGTCGATGCTCTGGGCGATGTGGTCCTTCTTGGCGAAGTAGGCGCTCAGGGAGGCATCGTCCTCGCGGGCGAAGCGCTTGCCGTGGAGGTCGCGGTCCTCGTCGTAGGACATGAAGGGGACGCCGTATCCGCAGGAGTCGCGGACCAGTTCGGCGGTCACGACGATGATGGCGCGCAGGCCGTGCTGGGACGGGTCGATGTCCGGGAAGTGGGAGAGCAGCTCCGTGAAGCGCGGGTCGTCGCGGAAGACGGGCTCGCCCCGGCCGTGGACGCGCACGATGTTGGGCGGGCCCTGGAAGGCGCACCACATCACGGTGATCCGGCCGTTCTCACGCAGGTGGGCGACGGTCTCGGCGGTGCTGCCGGCGAAGTCGAGGTAGGCGATGCGGTGTTCGTCGAGCACGGCGAAGGAGCCCTTGAGGCCCTTGGGGGAGAGGTTGACCGTGCCGTCGGCGTCCAGTGGGGCGGTCGCGGTGAAGAAGATCGGCTGCTGCTCGATGAAGGTGCGCAGGCGGCCGTCTATGCGTTCATAAGTCTTTCCCATGTCCAAGGATTATGTAAGGAGAAGTTTCGCCTGTCTAACGACCTTTGCCGGGCAGGCCGTTGACCTGGGGACCCTTCACCGACGGGGCGGCCGGGCCGGGCGTCATGGGCACCGGCACGGGCTCGGTGACGGCCGGGGTGCGGGCCGGCGGCGCGGGGGCCGGGTTCACGGGGGCGCCGGGGGCGAGGACGAAGACGTGGACGGCCACCGCGGCCACGGCCGCTCCGAGGGCGGCGAGGGCCAGGCCGTACACCCGGCGGGTGCCCCACGCGCGGCCCCGGGGAGGGGCGGCGGGGCGGAGGTCCCGGGGGGTGACCAGGGAGGCGCGGGCGACGAGGGCGGCACGCAGGCGGGCCTCGGTGGTGCGGTGGGGAGTCATCGGGACGTCGCCTCCAGCTGTTTCTCCAGCGCGTCGAGGGCGCGGCTCGCGGTGGACTTGACGGTGCCGCGGGAGAGCCCGAGGGTCTGGGCGATCTGGGCTTCGGTGAGTTCGGACCAGTAGCGCAGCACGAGGACCTCGCGCTGCCGGTGGGTGAGCCGGGCCAGCGCGTCGAGGACGTGCCGGTGCTCCTCGGCGAGGAGCAGGGCCTCGTCGACGGGCGGGCCCGCGCCCTGGTGGGGCGGGGTGTACGCACGGGCGGTACGGCGGCGGCGCAGGACGGAGCGGGCCGCGTTCACGACGGCGGTGTGCAGGTACGCCCCGGGGTCCTGGAGTCCGGCCAGCGACGTCCCGTACGCACGGCACACGGCGGCGAAGGCGTCCTGGACGACGTCCTCGGCCGTGTGCAGGTCGTCGACCAGGAACAGCGCGAGCCGCACCATGTCCATCCGCCGCGCCCGGTACAACTCGGTGAGCGAGGGCGGCCGTTCGTCGTCCCGCACGGTCGGCACGGCGCGCAGGTGCCGGCGCGGCCGGATCACCGGTACGTCCTCGGCTCCCGACACGCGGGCGAGCAGGCGGGACCACCACGACGGGGGCGCTGCGGATATCGCGTACTGCATGGGCCTCGTTCCGGGGGCGGGGAAGAGGGGCGGGCGAGCAGGCCGCCCGCCCCTCGCGTGGTGCTACTTCGTGGTGCCGGCGCCCGGGTGGATCACCTTGGGCGCGTTCCCGGAGGACGGCTGGGCGGGAGCCGGGGCAGGGGTCGGCTTGACCGACGGCTTGGCCGGGGCCGGGGCAGGGGCAGGGGTCGGCTTGACCGACGGCTTGGCCGGGGCCGGGGCAGGGGCAGGGGTCGGCTTGACCGACGGCTTGGCCGGAGCCGGGGCCGGAGCCGGCTTCACCGACGGCGCGGCCGGGGCCGGGGCCGCGTCGGGCGCCGTCACGACCTTCGGCGCGGCCGGGGCCGGCTTCGGGGCGGAGTCGGCGACGGCCTGGACGGCGAAGGCGCCGCCCAGGAGCAGGGCGGCGGCGGTGACGGCGCCGAGGACCCGGGGGCGGAGGTTCCGCTGGGTGCGGATGGACATGGGCTCTCCCGAAGAGGTGAGGGACACGGTCTGGGTGGTGCGGTGAAGGGCGCCTTCAACCCACCAGACGTGCGGCACCTCCCGAGGTTGCGCCTGCGTGCCGAAATCTTTCGGCGACTCGACGACTCGGCGACTCGACGACTCGGAAGCCGAGCGGCTCGGCTACCCGGCGGCGCGGAGTCCCGGCGGACCCGGGCCTCAGTCGCCCAGGACCTCCGCGAAGTGCGTGTTCACCGCCAGGAGCCCGCCGTCCACGCGGAGGACCGTGCCGGTGATCCAGGAGGCGTCGCGGGAGGCGAGGAAGGCGACGGCGGCGGCCACGTCGTCCGGGGTGCCGACCCTGCCGAGGGGGTAGACGCGGTCGGCGAGGGCGGCGAGTTCGGCCTCCTTGCCCGCCCATCCGGTGGTCGCGATCGTGCCGGGGTTGATCTGGTTCACGCGGACGCCGCGCGGGGCCGCGTCGCCGGCCAGGGTGCGGGTGAAGGACGCGAGGCCCGCCTTGGCGGCGCTGTAGGCGTGGTTGCCGAAGTCCGCCTCGGCGTTGACGGAGCCGATGGTGACGACGGCGCCGCGCCCGCCGGCCGCCGCGAGGTGCGGGAGGGCGGCGCGGGAGCAGCGGACGGCGCCGAGCAGCGTGACGTCGAGCTGGCCGTCCCACCCCTCGTCGGAGTCGTCCTCGAAGCGGGCGGAGTCGGGGACGACGGGGGCGAAGGCGTTGTTGACGAGGACGTCGAGGCCGCCGAAGGTCCGCACGGCGTACGCGACCGCCGCCTCGACCGACGCCCGGTCGCCGACGTCGCAGCGCAGGGCCACCGCGCCGGGGAGGTCCGCCGCCGTCCTGCCGGCCTCCTCCTCGTCGATGTCCGTGACCAGGACCCGGGCGCCCTCCGCCGCGAGGCGCCGGGCGGTGGCCGCGCCGATGCCGCGCGCCGCGCCGGTGACCAGTGCCCCGTACCCCTCGAACCGCCGTGTGAGTTCCATGGGGCGATCTCAGCACCGATCGATCCGTCCGCACCAGGGCGCCGACTCTGTCACCTCGCCCTCGCGCGCCGGGCCGGCGATCGACTAGCGTCACGGGTCCGCTCCGATCGGGGTGCGGACGGAGTGGGGGATCGGGAACATGGGTCAGCTGATCGCCGTAGCGGTCATCACGGTTCTGGCTGTCATCAGCCCCGGCGCGGACTTCGCGATGACGGTCCGCAACAGCTATCTGTACGGGCGGGTGGCGGGGGTCCTCGCGGCCGTCGGGATCGCCCTGGGCGTGCTCGTGCACGTCACGTACACGATGCTGGGCGTGGGCCTGCTGGTGAGCCGGTCGCCGATGCTGTTCACGGCGATGAAGCTGATCGGCGCGGCGTACCTGGTGTACATCGGGTACAAGACCTTCGTCGCCACGTCCCAGGTGGACGTCGACCTGTCGGACGGCTCCGGCCTGTCGAAGGCGGGGGCGCTGCGCACCGGTTTCCTGACGAACGCGCTCAATCCCAAGACGATGCTCTTCGTCCTGAGCACGTACACGCAGGTCGTCAGCGCCGACACCCCCGTCTTCCAGCAGGTCGGCTACGGCCTGTTCATGTCGTTCGCGCACCTGGTGTGGTTCGGTCTCGCCGCGGTCCTCTTCTCCCGGCAGAGCCTGCGGACGCGGCTGCTGCGCAAGCAGGCCGTGCTCAACAAGGTGATCGGCACGGTGCTCGTCGGCCTCGGGATGGTGCTGGCGCTCACGCCGGCCGTCGCCTGATCCCGGTACGGCCGCGGGGCCCGGGTCAGTCGGTGGACACGGGCTCGACGCGCGGCTCCGCGATCGACCGGTAGTCCTCCGCGGACAGGGCGAGGGAGCGGTCGAGCCGTGCCGCGTTGAAGTAGAACTCCTCGTGGACCAGCAGGCCCGGGTCGACGAACAGGTCGAGGCGCTCGTCGAAGGAGAACGGCAGGATGGTGCCGCTCGGGGAGCCCGCGAGTTCCTCGGCGGTCTCCGGGGAGGCGAAGGAGACGTACGTGCCGCCGTACAGGGCCTTCACCGCGGCGAGGTCGATGCGCTTGTCGCCGGGGACGACGACGAGCGCGAAGCGCTTCTCCTTCTTGCCGATCTTCACCATCGCGATGATGCACTTGGCCGCCTGGGCGGGCTCGTGGCCGCGGAGCGCGCTGACCGCCTCGGTGGCGCCCTCGGGGGCGTGCTCGATCACCCGGTAGGCGGCGCCGCGCTCGTCGAGCAGGGCGAGCAGCTTCTCGTACGTGGCGTGCGGGCCGTGTGCGGCCTCCGTGGCGTGCGGGTCGTACGTGGTGTCCGTGGTGTTCGCGGAGTCCGCGGTCATGTGCCCTGCTCCCCTTGCGACTTGGGTACTGCTCCGGCGCCCGACCCTACTCGCCGGCGCGGGTCGCGGCGGCGACCGCCCGGACCAGGGCCTGGGCGCGGGGGTCGGCCGTGACCGTCTTGCGCATGCCGTTGGTGACGTAGCCGAAGGCGATGCCGGAGTCGGGGTCGGCGAAGGCGAGGGAGCCGCCGCGGCCGGGGTGGCCGAAGGAGGACGGGCCGAGGAGCGGGGAGGCCGGGCCGTGGAGCATGTGGCCGAGGCCGAAGCGGGTGGAGACGAGGAGCACCTGGTCGGGGCCCGCGGACTGCTCGGTGTGGGCGAGGGCGAGGGTGGCCGGTGCGAAGAGGCGGTCGGCGCCGTCGACGGGGCCGAGGGTGGCGGCGTAGAGGCGGGAGAGCGCGCGGGCGGTGGCGACGCCGGCCGAGCCGGGGAGTTCGGCGGCCCGGTAGTGGGGGTCGTTCTCGTCGGGGGCGGGCTCGATGACGCCGAAGGCGCGCCGGGTGAGGGAGGAGGGGTCCTTGTACGCCTCGGTGACGGAGCGCTTGGGGCGGAGCCTGAGGGCGCCGCTGTCGGGCGGTTCGATCTCCTCGACGGGGCCGAGCCGGCCGACCCGGTGGGTCTCGGCCTCCGGGAGGCCGATCCACAGGTCGAGGCCGAGGGGGCCGGTGATCTCCTCGGCCACCCAGCGGCCGATGGTGCGGCCGGTGACGCGGTGGACGAGGCCGGAGAGCAGCCAGCTGAAGGTGTGGGCGTGGTAGCCGTGGGCGGTGCCGGGCTCCCAGACGGGGGCCTGGGCGGCGATGGCGGCGGTCGCCGTCGGGAGGTCGATCGCCTCGGCGAGGGTGAGCGGCTGGTCGAGGACGGGGACGCCGGCCCGGTGCGCGAGCAGCTGCCGTACGGTCACGCGGTCCTTGCCGGCGGCCTTGAACTCGGGCCAGTAGGCGGCGACGGGGGCGTCCAGGTCGAGCAGGCCGCGCTGGTGCAGGAGCAGGGGTACGGCGGCGGAGACGCCCTTGGTGGCCGAGCGGACGACCTGTGCGGTGTCTTCGGACCACATCTCCCGGCCGTCGGCGTCCTTGGTCCCGGCCCACAGGTCGACGACCTTGACGCCGTCCCGGTGGACGGCGACGGCCGCGCCGCGCTCGCCGCGCTGTGCGAAGTTGCGCAGGAAGGCGTCCCTGACGGGCTCCCAGCCCGCCGCCACCGTGCCCTGGACGTCCACCCGACTCACACTCCCTTTCGTACGACCGGCTCCCATGGTGCAACGCGGGCGGCGGTGATCCGATTCCGGGGGTGTCAGGCGACGGAGCCGGGCACGAAGCCGAACGGCAGCTCCAGGCGGTGGCCGGCCATCAGCTCCTCGTCGGCGAGGATGTCGCCGGTCCGTCCGTCGGCCGCGATGACGCCCTCGCTGAGGATCACCGAGCGCGGGCAGAGCTCCAGGGCGTACGGCAGGTCGTGCGTGACCATGAGCACGGTGACGTCGAGGGAGCGGAGGATGTCGGCGAGCTCGCGGCGCGAGGCCGGGTCCAGGTTGGAGGACGGCTCGTCGAGGACGAGGATCTCCGGCTCCATGGCGAGGACGGTCGCGACGGCGACCCGGCGGCGCTGCCCGAAGGAGAGGTGGTGCGGCGGCCGGTCCGCGTACGCGGCCATGCCGACCCGGTCGAGGGCCTTGCGGACGACGGCTTCGAGCTCGGCGCCCCGGACGCCCGCCGCCGCCGGTCCGAAGGCGACGTCCTCGCGGACGGTCGGCATGAAGAGCTGGTCGTCGGGGTCCTGGAAGACGATGCCGACCTTGCGCCTGATCTCGGCCATGTGCCGCTTGCCGACCGGCAGCCCGGCGACGGTGACGCTTCCGGCGCCGCCGGCGAGGATGCCGTTGAGGTGGAGGACGAGGGTGGTCTTGCCGGCGCCGTTGGGGCCGAGGAGGGCGACCCGCTCGCCGCGTCCGACGGTCAGGTCGACGCCGAAGAGTGCCTGGTGGCCGTCGGGGTACGCGTACGCGAGGCCGCGGACTTCGAGCGAGGGTGCGGGTGCGGGTGCCGTGGTCATAGCGTCCATCCGAGGAGGCAGATCAGGAGTGCGGTGAGCGGGAGCGCGGCGGCCGCGGCCCACTGGGCGCGGGTGGCGGTCACCTCGTCGATGACGGGCATGGTGCCCGCGTAGCCGCGGCTGACCATGGCGAGGTGGACGCGTTCGCCGCGCTCGTACGAGCGGATGAAGAGGGCGCCGGCGGACTTGGCGAGGACGCCCCAGTGGCGGACGCCCTTGGCCTCGAAGCCGCGCGAGCGGCGGGCGACGGACATGCGGCGCATCTCGTCGGTGATGACGTCGCCGTACCGGATCATGAACGAGGCGATCTGGACGAGCAGCGGCGGGAGCTTGAGCCGCTGGAGGCCGAGGAGCAGGGCGCGCAGTTCGGTGGTGGAGGCGAGGAGCACGGAGGCGGCGACGCCGAGGGTGCCCTTGGCGAGGACGTTCCAGGCGCCCCACAGGCCGGGGACGCTCAGCTGGATCCCGAGGAAGGTCGTCTGCTCGCCCGGCACGACGAACGGCATGAGCAGCGCGAACGCGACGAACGGGACCTCGATCAGCAGCCGCTTCAGGAGGAAGCCGGCCGGGACGCGGGCCTTCGCCGCCACGGCCGCGAGGAGCGCGGCGTAGAGGGCGAAGGCCCAGACGGCCTCGCGGGGCGTGGACACGACGACCACGACGAAGCCGAGGACGGCGGCGAGCTTGGTGTGCGGGGGCAGCTCGTGGACCGGCGAGTGGGCGTGCCGGTAGAGCTTGTGGGCGTGCCCCGCTCCCACGTCAGGCCGTCGCTTCGGCGTGGCTACGGCGTCGGCGGACGACCCAGAAGGCGCCGGTGCCGACGGCGAGGGTGGCGCCCACGCCGATCACGCCGGCGAGGCCGCCGGAGAGCCGGGGGGCCTCGACGCCCTTGACGCCGTAGTCGGCGAGCGGGGAGCCGGCGGCCGCGTGGTCCTCGACGTTGCGGTCGATGCCCTTGTCGGCGGCGACCTTCTCCAGGCCGTCGGGGCTGGCGGAGGCGTAGAAGGAGACGAAGCCGGCGAGGACGAGGGCGGTGACGAGGCCGCCGATCCACAGCTTCTTCGGGGAGCCGGCCGGGGTGGCCGCCGGGGGCGCGGGGGCGGCGTCGACGAGTTCGCCGTCGACGCGGAGCTTGAGCGGGGCGGTGAGGCCGCGGGCGCCGTACACGAGGTCGGGGCGGACGGCGACGACGGCGCCGACGGTCAGCATGGTGATGACGGCCTCGCCGATGCCGATGAGGGTGTGGACGCCGACCATGGCCGTGAGGACCTTGGTGACCGGGACGTCGGTGGTGCCGCCGATCGCGTAGACGAGCGTGAAGACGGCGGCCGCGGCCGGTACGGAGACGAGGGCGGCGACGAAGGACGCCGCGGTCACCGAGCGGCGGGTGCGCGGCAGGACGAGGACGAGGCCGCGGAAGAGCGCGTAGGCGACGACGACGGTGACGACGCCCATGACGGTGATGTTCACGCCGAGGGCGGTGAGGCCGCCGTCGGCGAAGAGGATGCCCTGCATCAGCAGGACGACGGCTATGCACAGGACGCCGGTCCAGGGCCCGACGAGGATCGCGGCGAGCGCGCCGCCGAGCAGGTGTCCGCTGGTCCCGGCGGCGACCGGGAAGTTCAGCATCTGCACGGCGAAGATGAAGGCGGCGACGAGACCGGCGAGCGGCGCGGTGCGCTCGTCCAGTTCGCGGCGTGCCCCGCGCAGGCTGACGGCGACGGCGCCGGCGGCGACGACACCGGCGGCGGCCGATACGGGGGCGTTGATGAATCCGTCAGGTACATGCACGTCCCGAATGATAGAGCGCTCCTGCGAAGAGCTTGCAAGAGCGCATCAGTCACAGAACGGCGGCGCACGGGGGCACGTGACCCCGCCCACACCCGGCGCCGATCACGCATGCGCCGCGCAGCCACCGGGAAGGAGTGGGACATTAGTCGATAAGAGGACAAAACGTGAGGAGCCTCCGATGGCCGCCGCGCACGACCGTGAAGTCGACGACCACGCCAAGGGCCGGATCATCAGCGACGCCCCGCTCTCCCTCCCCGTCCCGGTGCACCTCCGTTACGACCCCGCCTCCTCCCCCGCGACGGTCCGCTTCGGTTTCCCGGGCCCCGTCGAGTGGTCCTTCCCCCGCGCGCTCCTGGAGACCGGCCTGCGCGCCCCGACCCGCCGCGGCGACATCGGCGTCTGGCCCTGCGGCCGCGTCCAGACGGTCGTCGAGCTCCACACCGAGGAAGGGGTCACCGTCGTCCAGTTCGACACGACGGCCCTGCTGCGCTTCCTCCGACACACGTACGCCGCCGGTGCGTCGATGACGACGCACTGACGGCGTACGGGGTTCGATCCGGGAGCCCGGAGGCCCGGGGCCAGAGCTTCACCGGCGTCAGCCCTGCACGGGCCTCAGGCCTGCACGAGCCTCAGCCCTGCACGGGCCTCAGCCCTGCACGAGCCTCGGGCCTTCGAGGACCTCAGACCTTCACGAGGTCGGGCTTCGCGCCCGTGTCCTCGCCGGTCGCCCTGGCGAGGCCCTCGCCCTCCACGTCCACGTTCGGCAGGATCCGGTCCAGCCACTTCGGCAGCCACCAGGCCTTGTGGCCGAGGAGCGCCAGGACGGCCGGGACGATCGCCATGCGGACCACGAAGGCGTCGAAGAGGACGGCGGCGGCCAGGCCGAAGCCGATCATCTTGACCATCTGGTCGTCCATGCCGATGAAGCCGGAGAAGACCGCGATCATGATCACCGCGGCGGCGACGACCACCCGGGCGCTGTGCCGGAAGCCGGTCACGATCGCCTCGCCGGGCCGCTCGCCGTGCACGTACGCCTCGCGCATCCGGGTCACGAGGAAGACCTCGTAGTCCATCGCGAGACCGAAGACGACACCCACCATGAAGATCGGCATCATCGACATGATCGGGCCGGTCTGCTCGACCCCGAAGATGCTGCCGAGCCAGCCCCACTGGAAGACCGCGACGACCGCGCCGAGGGCCGCGACCACCGAGAGCAGGAAGCCGAGGGCCGCCTTCAGCGGGACGAGGACCGAGCGGAAGACCAGCGTCAGCAGGACGAAGGCGAGGCCGACGACGAGGGCCAGGTACGGCACCAGGGCGTCGTTCATCTTCTGCGAGAAGTCGATGTTCATCGCGGTGGCGCCGGTGACGAGGACGTCGTCGCCGGTGGCCTCCCGGATGTCGTGCACCAGGCTCTCGGTCTCGGTGGAGGACGGCCGGTCCTTCGGGACCACCGTGATCATCGCGGCGTCGCCGGCCTTGTTCGGCGTCGGCGGGGTGACCGCGGCCCAGCCCTCCAGGCCCTTGATGGTGGAGACCGTCTTGTCCGCGGCGGCCTTGTCGCCGTCCACGACGACGAGCAGCGGGCCGTTGAAGCCGGGGCCGAAGCCGTCGGACAGCGCGTCGTACGCCCGGCGCTCGGTGGCGGAGGTCGGCTTCACGCCGTCGTCCGGGAGGCCCATCTCCAGGGAGGAGGCGGGCAGTGCGATGGCGCCGAGGCCGAGGACGCCGATGAGCAGCACCATCACGGGACGGCGGATGACGAACCGGGCCCAGCGGGTGCCCCCGTTCGGCTTGCCCTCGTCCTTCTTCAGGCCCTTGCGCTGCTTGCGGCCGACGACCTTGTTCCCGGCGAAGCCGAGCAGGGCGGGGATCAGGGTGAGCGCGATCAGTACGGCGATCACGACCGTGCCGGCGGCCGCGAGGCCCATCTTCGTCAGCATCGGGATGTTGACGACGGACAGGCCGACCAGGGCGATGACGACGGTGAGTCCGGCGAAGACGACGGCGGAGCCGGCGGTGCCGACCGCGCGGCCCGCGGCCTCCTCGTTGTCCCGGCCCTCGGCGAGCTCCGCGCGGTAGCGGGAGACGATGAAGAGGGCGTAGTCGATGCCGACGGCGAGGCCGATCATCGACGCGAGGATGGAGGTGGTGCTGCCGAGGTCCAGGACGTTCGCGAGCGCGCTGACCGTCGAGACGCCGATGCCGACGCCGATGATCGCGGTGAGCAGCGGGAGCCCGGCCGCGACGAGCGAGCCGAAGGTGATGACGAGGACGACGCCGGCGAGGACGATGCCGATGGCCTCGCTCGCGCCCTGCTCGGGCGGGCTCTGGAGCGCGTCGCCGCCGATCTCGACGGTCAGGCCCTTGCCCTGCGCGTTGTGGCCGGTGTCCTTGAGGGCCTCGCGGGTCTCCTTGGTCAGCTCCATGGCGTTGACCTTGTAGGTGACCGAGACGTAGGCGGTGGAGCCGTTCTGCGAGACGGCGTGCGCGGTGTACGGGTCGGCGACCGAGACGATCTGGTCCGAGCCGGACTTCAGCGCGGCGACGGTCTCTTCGACGACGGCCTTGTGGGCCGGGTCGGTCACCTTCTGGCCGGCCGGCGCCTTGAAGACGATGCGGGCGGTGGCCCCGTCGGCTCCGGCGCCGGGGAAGCGCTCTTCGAGCAGGTCGAAGGCGCGCTGGGCCTCGGTGCCGGGAATCGAGAAGGAGCCTGAGGTGGGTGCGGGCGCGGTGGCGGCACCGACGCCGGCGATCGCGAGCAGGGCCACCCAGAGGAGGGCGACGAGCCGTCGGCGCCGGAAGGCGGAACGGCCGAGCTTGTACAGGAACGTTGCCACGGGGGCGTACTCCCATTGTGGGGCGGGACAGGACATGGGGAGCCGGCCCGACGTCGTGAGCGGTGCGATGTCAGGTGGTGCGGGTGGTGCCGATGGTGCGGGTGGTGCGGATCGGCTGGGGAAGCCGGATCAGACGCCGAGTGAGGGGAGCACGACGGCGTCGACGTACGCGGTGAGGAACGCGCGGTCGACCGGCTGATCGTCGATCAGCGGCCGGGCGACGAACGCCCCGATC
Source organism: Streptomyces sp. NPDC056361 (assembly GCF_042262805.1). Lineage (NCBI taxonomy): Bacteria > Bacillati > Actinomycetota > Actinomycetes > Kitasatosporales > Streptomycetaceae > Streptomyces > Streptomyces sp. NPDC056361. The sequence goes on along the minus strand of NZ_JBHJQI010000018.1, from coordinate 37,901 downwards.
AGCATGTGCGGGAGGAGCTTCAGCGCCGGGTTGCCGGCGTCGACCTCGCCCCTGCGGATCGCTCGGTTCAGCACTTCGTCGAGCCCGCTCATCTCGGGTTCGACGAGCAACTCGCGCAGCGCCCGGTGCAGTTCGGGGTTGTTGTGGACCGCATGGGCCAGACCCCGCATCAGCGCGGAGTCCTTCTCCATCTGACAGTCGTCGGTCCGCGCCACCATCTCCTGGAAGTCGCCGCGCAGCGAGCCGGTGTCGATCTCACTGAGATCGGCCGGCTTGTTGGCGCGGAGCGCCCTGGCGACCAGCTCGGGCTTGCTCCCCCACTGGCGGTAGAGGGTGGCCTTGCTGGAGTGGGTGCGGGCGGCGACGGCGTCCATGGTGAGGGCGTCGTAGCCGACCTCGCGGAGGAGGTCGAGCACGGCCGCGTGCAGCTCGGACTCCCGCTCGGGAGTGAGCCTGCTGCGTGCCATGACCGGCCTCCGATCCGAACGAAACGGTTTCGTACAGTACGAAGATACCCACCCCGCCAACGAAACGAAACCGTTTCGTACGTGTCCTGGACCACATCCGAGCCACCCCCCGGTCCCCCACGAGCCACACCCGAGCACCCCCGCCCCGCACGCGCTTCGCACACGAGCACGCCACGAGTGAAGACGCCCGCATACACGTACGAGTTGCCTGACCCCCTCAGCGCGGAAAGCATGAGGAGGTGAGTGACGACGTCGCGTATCTCCGTTTTCCGCACCTCCACGACGACCTGCTGTGCTTCGCCGCCGAGGACGACCTCTGGATCGCCCCGCTCGTCGCAGGGGGCGACCGCCCCGGCCGGGCCTGGCGCCTGACCGTCGACCGCACGCGGGTCGGGCATCCGCGCTTCTCGCCGGACGGCCGCCACATCGCGTACACGAACTGGCGCAGCCTCGACCCCGAGATCCACCTCGTCCCCGTCGACGGCGGATCCGCCCGGCGGCTCGGCTACTGGGGGTCCACGGACACCCGGGTCTGCGGCTGGACACCGCCCGACAAGGACGGCCGGTCCGACATCCTCGCCGTCTCCTCGCACGGGCAGCCGTTCTCGTACTACTCCTGGGCCTACACCGTCCCCACCGACGGCTCCCCCGGCCTCCGCATGCCCTGGGGCCCGGTCTCCGACATCGCCGTCACCGACGACCCCGCCGTCTGCGGCCACCCCGACGCCGCCGGCAACGGCGGGGAGCGCCGCACCCTCCTCCTCACCGGGACGCCGCCGCACGAGCCGGCCGCCTGGAAGCGGTACCTGGGCGGCGCCACCGGACGCCTCTGGCTGCACGGCGAACGCCTGCTGCCCGACATCGGCGGCCACCTCGACTCCCCCATGGTCGTCGGCGGCCGCATCGCCTTCCTCTCCGACCACGAGGGCGTCGGCAACCTCTACTCCTGCCTGCCCGACGGCACCGACCTGCGCCGCCACACCGACCACGACGCGTTCTACGCCCGGCACGCCTCCAGCGACGGGCGCCGGGTCGTCTACCAGTGCGCGGGCGAACTGTGGATCGTCGACGACCTCACCGCCGACTCGCAGCCCCGCAAGCTGGAGGTCAGGCTCGGCGGGCAGCGCGTCGGCCGCCGCGCCTACCAGGTGCCGGCCGCCCTCCACATCGACGCGCTCTCCGTCGACGAGACCGGCCGCGCCAGCGCCGTCTCCGTACGCGGCAGCCTGTACTGGCTGACGCACCGCGACGGCCCGGCCCGCACGATCATCGACGAGCCGGGCGTCCGCGTCAGGCTCCCCGAGATGCTGGGCAGCGGCGGCCAGGTCGCGTACGTCACCGACGCCGAGGGCGAGGACGCCGTCGAGGTCGCCTACCTGCCGCGCGCCAGCGGCGACCGGCCGCCGCGCCGCCTCGCCTCCGGCGACCTCGGCCGGGTCGAGGAGCTCATCTCCGACCCGGACGGCGAACGGCTCGCCATCGCCTCCCACGACGGCCGGCTCCTCCTCCTCGACGCCACCGAGGACTCCAACGGGGAAGTCACCGAACTGATCAGGTCCGTCAACGGGCCCGTCCGCGACCTGGCCTTCTCCCCCGACGGCGACTGGCTCACCTGGTCCCACCCCGGCATCGGCCGCTCCCTGCGCTCCATCAAGATGGCCCGCATCTCCGGTCCGGGCGCCCGGACCGTCGTCGACGTCACCAACGGGCGCTTCGAGGACGAGAACCCCGTCTTCACCCGGGACGGCCGCTACCTCGCCTTCCTGTCCTGGCGCGGATTCGACCCGGTGTACGACGTGCACACCGGCGACCTGTCGTTCCCGCTCGGCTGCCGCCCCTACCTGGTGCCGCTCTCCTCCGCCACGCCCTCCCCGTTCGCGCTGCTGCCCGACGGGCGGCCCGCGGCCGGCGGCCTCGACCCCGCCGACGACGAGACGGACACCGGGGACGGCACGGTCACCGTCGAGATCGAGGGACTGCCCGACCGCGTCACCCCGTTCCCGGTCGCCGCGTCCAAGTACTCGGCCCTGCACCCGGTCAGCGGCGGCGGCCTGGTCTGGCTGCGCTGGCCCATCTCCGGCGCGCTCGGCGAGACCTTCGCCAACCCCGCCGACACCTCGGGCCGCCCCACCCTGGAGCACTTCACCATCACCAAGGCCCGCAAGTCCGAACTCGCCAAGGACCTCGACTGGTTCGCGGTCAGCGGCGACGGCACCCGGCTCGTCGTCGCCGACGAGGGCGAACTGCGGGCCGTCCCGGCCACCGAGTCCGGCGACGGCGACTCCACCGTCTACCTGGACCTGCGGCGCATCCTCCACGAGGTCGTCCCCGGCGCCGAGTGGCGGCAGGCCTTCGACGAGGCCGGGCGGATCGTCCGCGCCTACTTCTGGGAGCCCGGCATGGGCGGCGTCGACTGGGCGGGCGTCCTCGACCAGTACCGGCCGCTCGTCGAACGGGTCTCCTCCCCCGACGAGTTCGCCGACCTCCTGCGCGAGGTCATGGGCGAACTGGGCACCTCGCACGCGTACGTCACCCCCGCCCGCCGCAACGAGGGGCCACCGCACTACCAGCGGCCCATGGGCCTCCTCGGGGCCAACCTCGTGCCCCGCGAGGCCGGCTGGACGGTGAAGCGGATCCTGCCCGGCGAGTCCTCCGACTCCAAGGCCCGCTCCCCGCTGGCCGGCACCGGCATCCGCGAGGGCGCCGTCCTCACCCATGTCGACGGCCGTCCCGTGGACCCGGTCACCGGCCCGTACCCGCTGCTCTCCGGCACCGGCGGCACCACCGTCGAACTCACCTTCACCCCCGCCGAGGGCGAGGGCCGGGCCCGCCGCGTCGCCGTCGTCCCGCTCGTCGACGAGCGCCCGCTCCGCTACCAGGACTGGGTCGCCAAGCGCCGGGCCGTGGTCAGGGAGGTCAGCGGCGGCCGCTGCGGCTACCTCCACATCCCCGACATGGGCGGCTCCGGCTGGGCCCAGTTCAACCGCGACCTGCGCATGGAGGTCTCCCGGCCCGCGCTCATCGTCGACGTGCGCGGCAACGCGGGCGGCAACATCAGCGAGCTCGTCGTCGAGAAGCTGACCCGCAAGATCCTCGGCTGGGACCTCACCCGGAACGCCCAGCCCGTCGCGTACGCCTCCAACGCCCCCCGCGGGCCCGTCGTCGCCCTCGCCGACGAGGCCACCTCGTCCGACGGCGACATGATCACCGCCGCGTTCAAGCTCCTCGGCCTCGGACCCGTCGTCGGCCAGCGCACCTGGGGCGGGGTGGTCGGCATGACCGGCCGCCACCGCCTCGGCGACGGCACCCAGATCACCGTCCCGATGAACGCGGCCTGGTTCCCCGAGTACGGCTGGTCCCTGGAGAACCACGGCGTCGAACCCGACCTCGCCATCCTCCGCACCCCCCTCGACTGGGCCGAGGGCCGGTACGCCCAGCTCGACGACGCCGTCCACGTCGCCCTCTCCCTGCTCGCCGAGACCCCCGCCGCCAGCCCTCCGGGCTACGAGGGCCTCCCCGACCGCTCCCGCCCGAAACTGCCCCCGCGACAGGACACGCCGGACACCCCCTAGGGCCCGTCGTCACATTCCCGTCTGCCCCGCCGATCACGCCGCGAGCCCGCCCCGATCGGCGGGAAGGCACCGAGGGCCCGGCCGGAAACCCCGGCCGGGCCCTTCCGCTCCGGTCGGGGCCTAGGCGGCCGCCAGGTCCAGTTCGTAGGAGGCCCCGGCGCGCCCGTCGAGGGTCACGCTGCCGACCGCGCCGAAGCCGACGCGCCCGAGGACGGCCCTCGACCCCTCGTTGTCGAGGGTCGTGACGGCGGTCAGCCGGCTCAGCCCGTACGCGTCCCGCGCCAGCCGGCACACCTCCCGCACCCCGGCCGTGGCCACCCCGCGCCCGGTCGCCTTCTCGGCCACCCGGTAGCCGAGCTCGGCACCCCCCTCGGCGACGTCCACGTCCACCAGGTTGAACCGGCCGAGGATCTCCCCGCCCTCCCCCACCAGCACGTGGAAGTGGATCGTGCCGGTCTCCTGCTCGTCGAGCAGCGCCCGGTGCCGGTCCTCGAACTCGGCGAAGTACGCGTCCCCCCGGTCGGGCACGGACGCGGCGAAGTACCCCCGGTTCTCCCGCTCGAACGCGAGCAGGGCGGGCGCATGGTCGGGTCGGAGTCGCTCAAGTACGGCCATGGCGATCACGGTACGAAGATCCGGCGCCCGACGCGCGCGAGTTACGCGCCACGATTCCCGTCGCGAGCACGCCACGAGGCGGTCACGACCGGTGCCGGGGCCACGGCCGTCACGGACGACCTCGAAAACCAGTCGCGTACTCGTACAACTTTTCGTCACCTCGTGAGTCAGAACCGGTGTGGCGCACGGTGCGCCAGTGCTTTGGGAGGAATCCGAACGTGCCTCACGCTCGCACGACGCGGCGGCGCCTCGTCGCCGCCGTCACCACCGTCCTCGCCGTCACCCTCGGCGCGGGCGCGATGACCGTCCCGGCGACCGCCGCTCCCGCCCCCTCCGCGCAGACGGCCGAAGCGACGGCGACCACCGCGACCCCCTTCGCGTACCCCAAGAACTCCGTCCTGCTCGGCGCCGGTGTGAAGGGCTTCCTCACCCAGACGGTGGGCAGCCGCTACAAGCGCTTCGCCTGGTACGGGCAGGACAACGGGACCGGCTACGACGGCGGGGTCTTCCTGAACTCGACGCGGACCAACGACTACCTGATCTTCAAGGGTCACTACCAAATCACGATCCGCGATCTGAAGACCATGTCGGTCCGCGACATCGCCATCGACACGCTGACCAACACCCCCGTTTACGTCGGCTCGGCCGCGGACTCCGTGTTCACCACCTCGGGCGTGGACTTCTACCGGCACACCATGACGCGCACCGCCCCCGTCGCCGGCCTGCCGACCGGGGCCACCGCGATCACGGTCTCGCCCGGCACCGCCGACGACGCCCTGGTCCGCTTCACCGTGGAGGGCGTGGTGAAGTGGGGTCTGCTGAACCTCGCCACCGACACGGTCAAGGAGATCCCCGGCGTCCCGGCGGATGCCGAGGTCAAGGCCGTCTCCGCCACCCACGTCGCCTGGACCACCGGCGCCGGCACCACCACGCCCGCGATCTTCCGGCTGAACCGGGCGACGGACGCCGTCGAGGAGATCCCGGTCGCCGACGCGGTGTCGAACGACCTCAAGGTGAGCCTGGTCGGCGGCTGGGTCCTGTACGGCGAGGCGAACGGCGCCTCCGCCCAGGAGCCGAACCCGCTGCACGCCCTCACCGCGTACAACCCGGACGCCGAGGGCGAGAAGACGCTCACGCTGCTCGCCCACCTGACCTCGGCTGCCACCGCCGGCGACGGCAGCGTGCACGTGCGCGGCGGCAGCCTCGCCCAGGGCGAGGGCATGTACAAGGTCACGGCGACGGGGAACGAGGCCCCGGCCGTCACCCTGGAGGCCATCACCGGCGAGGCCACCCAGCTGGCGATCACGGGCAACGACGTCACCCCCGCGGTCGACCTCGACAAGAACGCCGGCACGGCGAAGTTCACCTGGAACCTGTCCCGGGCGAACGCCGAGGTGAAGCTCACCCTGCGGCACACCCGCACCGGGAAGACCGAGACGTACTACGACTACCCGTCCCAGGCGAGCACGACCTTCGACTGGCAGGGCGAGTACAACGGCGCCTACACGTGGGAGCTGACCGCCACCCCGCTCAACGGCATCGGCTCCCCCGCGACCGCCGCCGGCGGTTTCACGGCGACCCGCACCCCCAAGCCGCACGACTTCGACGACAACGGCGCCCCCGACGTCCTCCTCCGGGACGGCTCGGGCCGCCTGTGGCGCGCCGACACCTCGTACGGCACCCAGCTCCAGGCCGACCCGCACCAGCTGATCGGCACGGGCTGGCAGGTCTACGACCGGATCGAGGCCACCGGCGACATCGCGGGCTCGAACGTCGGCGACCTCATCGCGCGGGAGCCGTCCGGCGCGCTGTGGCTGTACCAGGGCGACGGGCGCGGCGGCTTCGGCGGCCGCACGAAGATCGGCACGGGCTGGCAGACGTTCACCCAGATCGCCGGCGGCAGCGACCTGACCGGGGACGGGCGGGCCGACCTGGTCGCCGTCGACAAGGCCGGCGACCTGTACGTGTACCCGGGCACGGGCTCGTCCAACTCGCCGTTCGGCGCCCGGAAGAAGGTCGGCACGGGCTGGGGCGTCTACAACCAGCTGACCGCCGTCGGGAACGTCGCGGGCGGGGTCGCCGGCGACCTGTACGCCCGGGACACCACTGGTGTCCTGTGGCAGTACCTCGGCAAGGGCGACGGCACCTTCGCCGCCCGCACGAAGGTGGGCGGCGGCTGGAACGCGTACCAGCACCTGGTCGGCGTCGGCGACGCGAACCGGGACGGCCGCCCCGACCTGGTCGGCTTCGGCGCGACGTCCCAGTACCTCTACCGGGGCACGGGCAACTGGCAGACCCCGCTGCTCGGCGCGCAGCTCGCGGGCCTGACCTTCGGCGGCGGCCCGTACAACACCATCGCCTGACCCGGCGGTACGCACATGCGAAGGCGCACCCGGTCTCCCGGGTGCGCCTTCTTTCAAGGACGGGCCGACGTCAGGCGTCGTAGTCCTGGTCCATGCGGTCCTGGGCCTCCTGCTGGGCCCGGCGGTTCTCCTCTTCGGAGCGGTCGCGACCCTGGGAGGCGCGCTGGGACGCCTGGTCCTTCGCCTTGCCCATCGCCTGCTTGGCCTGGTCGCCGAGCTTCTGCGCCTTGTCCTTGAACTGGTCCTGCATGCCCATGGAACTTCACTCCTAGACGGGTGAGGGGTGGCCGGGGCGGTGCGCCCCTTCGGCCTCGACCAGCCTTGCACGGGCAAACATTCCACGCATTTCGATCAGTCACGGACGGCTACCGCGGGGTGGAGCCCTCCGCTCTGGCCTGCTCGTCGGCCGCGCCGCCCGCGCCGACCAGCCCCTTGGACACCGAGCCGAGCCGCGGCTCGAAACGCCGCATCTCGCGCTGTCCGACGGTCGCGATCATGCCGGGCAGGTAGCCGCGGACCGACTGCATCCCGCGCAGCCACCACTGGGCGTACACGTGGGCCGAGCGCCGCTCGATGCCCGCCACGATCCGGTCGACGGCCGGGCCGAGCGGGTACGTGCGGTTCGCCGGCCACGGCAGCCGCTGCCGCAGCTCCTTCATGACGTCGTCCTCGTCGGCGCCCCGCACCATGTCCGTGTCGGTCCAGGACAGGTAGCCGACGCCGACCTTCACGCCCTTGTACGCGACCTCGGCGCGCAGGCTGTGCGCGAACGCCTCGACGCCGGACTTGGAGGCGCAGTACGCCGTCATCATCGGGGCCGGGGTGAGGGCCGCGAGCGAGGCGATCTGGAGGAAGTACCCCCGGGACTCCATGAGGACGGGCAGGAAGGCCCGGCCGGTGACGGCGCCGCCGATGAGGTTGACCTCGATGACCCGCCGCCAGGCGCCGGGGTCGGACTCGACGAACGGACCGCCCGCCGCGACACCGGCGTTGGCGACGACGATGTCGACCTTCCCGAACCGCTCCTTCACCTCGGCGGCGACCTTCGCCATCGCCTCGTGGTCGGTCACGTCGGCGTGCCACCAGTCGGCCTCGGTGTGCAGCCGCCCGGCGACCTCCTTCAGCTGCTCCGGCTCCAACCCCACGAGCGCGATCTTCGCGCCGCGCGCCGAGAGCTTGCGCGCGAGCAGCTCCCCCACCCCGCGCGCCCCTCCGGTGACGACCGCGACCTGCCCTTCCAGGCTCACCCTGCTCATGCCCCTGCCTCCTCGGTCTCCTTCACGCCCAGGTACGTGAGGGTCAGTTCGCGGATCTGCGCGGTGACGGCCTCGGGGGCCTCCACCGGCGTCATGTGGCCCATGCCGGCCAGTTCGACGAGTGACGTGCAGTGCGGCAGGGCCTCCGCCATGCCGCGGGAGTGGACGGGCGGGGTGAGCCGGTCGGCGGTGCCGACGAGCACGGCCACCGGCATCCGCAGCTCCCTCAGTCCGGGTTCGAGGTCGAGCCCGGCCAGGACCTGCGACCAGCCGTGGCGTGCGCCGCGCGGGCAGGCGTGCACGATCCGGGCGCACGCCTCGACGCGTTCCGGTGCCGTCCCCGGTCCCATCGTGGCGTACTTCAGGATCCGCTTCGACACGGCGTTCACCGGGCCGAGCGGCGCCTTCGCGCCGAGGACGGCCGCGGTCAGCCGGCTGCGGAGGCCGCCGGGCTTCAGCGGGACGACGGTGGCCTCGGAGGTGAGGCGGGAGGGCCCGGTGGAGCAGAGCAGGACCGCGGCGGCGTGCTGCCGGAGGCCCGGGCGCCCGGCGGCCGCCATGATCGTCATGCCGCCCATGGAGTGGCCGGCGAGGACGGCCCGCTCGCCGGGGCCGAGGGTGGCCGCGAGCACCGCCTCCAGGTCGTCGGCGAGCGCCGTCGTGGAGTAGCCGCCCGCGCCGGGCGCGGGGGACCTGCCGTGGCCGCGCTGGTCGTAGGCGATGACCCGGTGGTCGGCGGCGAGGGCCCGTATCTGCTCGGTCCAGAAGGCGATCGAGCAGGTCCAGCCGTGGGCGAGGACGACGGCGGGCGCGTCGGCGGGGCCGTACACCTCGACGTGGATGCGGGCGCCGTCGGCGGAGACGGCGGTGAGGGTGCGGGAGTCGGGCAGCGGGGTCGGGCGGCTCACTGGGCGGCCTCCTTCTTGCGCGGGGTGCGGGTCTTGGCCGCGGGTGCGGTCCTGGGGGCGCGGATGACCTCGTACTCGGAGAGGTCGACCTGCCGGGTCTCGCGCCGGAACTCGCCCGTGGTGCCCGGCCACAGGGTGGTGTTGCGCCCGTTGGCGTCGAGGTACCAGCTCTCGCAGCCGCCGGCCTTCCAGACGGTCCGCTCCATCCGGGCCTGGACCTTGCGGTTCCAGGCGCCGACGGCGGAGGGCCGGACGGCGAGCGCGGCGCGGCCGCCGAGAACGTTCAGCTGGCGCAGGTAGTCGGCCATGTAGTTCAGCTGGGACTCGATCATGAGGATCATCGAGGAGTTCCCGAGGCCCGTGTTGGGGCCGATGACCGTCATGAAGTTGGGGAAGCCGGCGGCGGTGGCGCCGCGCAGCGCCTCCATGCCGCCCTTCCACGCCTCGGCGAGGGTCCGCCCGTCGGCGCCGACGACCCGGTCGGCGATCGGCATGTCGGTGACGTGGAAGCCGGTGCCGAAGACGATCGCGTCGACCTCGGTCTCGGTGCCGTCCGCGCCGACGAGGGTCGAGCCGCGGACCTCGCGCAGGCCGGAGGCGACGACGTCGACGTTGGGCTGCGCGACCGCCGGGTAGTACGTGTTGGAGAGCAGGATCCGCTTGCAGCCGATGCGGTACGAGGGGGTCAGCTTGGCCCGCAGGACCGGGTCCTTGACGGCCTTGGCGATGTTGGCCTTGGCGAGCTTCTCGACGATCCCGAGCTCGCCCGGGTGCTTGGTGAAGGCGCCGACCTGGAGTTCGCGGATGCCCCAGAGCAGGCCGCGGCGGAGGGTGCCGGTGACGGGCAGGGCGCGGTGGAGCCAGCGCTCGGGTCCGGTGATGGCGCGGTCCATGCGGCGCATGACCCACGGGGGCGTGCGCTGGAAGAGGGTCAGCCTGCCGACCTTCGGCTGGATCGCGGGCACGATCTGGATGGCGGAGGCGCCGGTGCCGATCATGGCGACGCGCTTGCCGGTGAGGTCGTAGTCGTGGTCCCAGCGGGCCGAGTGGAAGACCTTGCCGGGGAAGTCGGCGAGCCCCGGGATGTCGGGGACCTTCGGGTCGGAGAGCGGGCCGGTCGCGGAGACGACGACCTCGGCGCTGAAGGTGCCGCGGCTCGTCTCGATCTCCCAGCGCAGCGCCTCGGCGTCCCACTCCATGCGCAGGACCTCGTGGCCGAGGCGCAGGTGGGGGCGGACGCCGAAGGTGTCGGTGACGTGTTCCAGGTAGGCCCGGATGTGCCGCTGCCCGGAGAAGGTCCTGGGCCAGTCGGGGTTGGGCGCGAAGGAGAAGGAGTAGAGGTGCGACGGTACGTCGCAGGCGCAGCCGGGGTAGCTGTTGTCGCGCCACGTGCCGCCGACGGAGTCGGCCCGCTCCAGGACCACGAAGTCGGTGATTCCCTCGCGGCGCAGCCGGACGGCGGCGCCAAGGCCGCCGAACCCCGATCCGATCACCGCCACCCGTACGTGCTCGTGCTTCGCCATGCCGCCTCCCGCGCACCCGGCCCATCGCGCCAGCAATCACTGGCACAATCGGGACTGTAGAGCAGCGCCATACCGAGCGGTAGGGGTACGGCGAGGGAAAGTTACCGGCGGTACAACATAGGCTGGCGAACGTGGCAGAAGGATCAGCACCCGACACGGGCGAGCACGCGGACGGCGACGCGGGCGGCAACCCGGCCGACGGCACGGGCACGGACCCCGGCATGCGCGAGTACCGCATGGCGGAACTCGCGAGCGCCGCCGGCATCACCGTGCGCACCCTGCGCTTCTACCGCGAGCGCGGCCTGATCCCGCCGCCCCGCCGCGAGGGCCGCATCGCCTGGTACGACGACCAGCACCTCGCCCGGCTCCGCACCATCGCCGCCCTCCTGGAGCGCGGCCACACCCTCAACGGCATCGCCGACCTCACCACCGCCTTCGAGAGCGGCCGCAACGTCCGCGAGGTCCTCGCCCTCGGCGCCCCCAGCGAGGAGGAGCCCGTCCGCCTCACCCCGGAGGAGCTCGCCGACCACTTCGCCGGCGAGGTCACCGCCGAGAACCTGGCCGCCGCCCTCGACCTCGGCTACCTCGTCACCGACGGCGAGGCCATCATCCACATCAGCCGCCGCCTCCTCGACGTCTCCGCCGCCCTCGTCCACGAGGGCGTCCCCCTCGCCGAGGTCCTCAAGGCCGGCGCCCGCGTCCGCGAGCACGCCGACGCCCTCGCCCAGCTCTTCACCGAACTCCTCCGCGCACACGCCGGCGAGAGCGACGTCCAGCGCCTCCGCCCCCTCGCCAAGAGCGTCGTCGAGGCCGAACTCTCCATGGCCCTCGACCGCCACCTGCGCGAGACGCCCTGACGCACCTCGCCCGACCCACCTCGCCCGACCTCCTCGTGGCCGCCGGACGTGCCTCGCCCGAGCCACCTCATGGCCGTCCGACAGGCCTCATGACCGCCTGACAGGTTCTTCGAAAGTTCTTCACGACCCCCGTCCTACGGTCGGTCCGCCCCCGCACCCGCGGCCGGGCCCGACACGAGGAACGGGAGAACCCATGAGGACGAACCGGGCACTGTTCGCCGCCGCGGCGGCCGCGGTGGCCTTCGCGCTGACCGGCTGCGGAGGAGGCGGCGAGGCCGGGAAGATCCCGTCGGCCGGCGACGCCACCCTCCCCACCGGGACCGCCGGCCCGTCGTCCGGCGGCGGAAAGGACGAGGTCGCCGTCTACGTCGAAGCACGGCGGGCCTGGGTGAAGTGCCTGCGCGAGAACGGCGTCGACGCCCCCGACCCCGACGCGAACGGCCAGGTCGACCTCGGCGACGGCGCGGCCCTCAAGAAGAACCCGACCTTCCGCAAGGCCTCGGAGGAGTGCGCCCCGCTCAGCGCTCCCGTCCCCGAGGAGATCGAGCGCAGACTCGCCCCCAAGCTCACGCCCGAGCAGATCGAGAAGCAGTTCGCCTTCGCCGACTGCATGCGGAAGAACGGCGCCCCCGACTTCCCCGACCCCGCACCCGACGGCAACGTCTACGGGGACCACCCCTGGGACTCGACCACGGCCGCCGCCAAACACGCCGCCCGCACCTGCGCCCCCATCGTCGGCACCCCCGTCGACCAGGGACCGGGCAAGGGCTGAGCGATGAGCGGAACGTCCACGCACCCCGACACGACACCACCACCCGAACCGGCCGCGGCACCGGAGCCCCCACCCGAGGGCCCGCCTCCCCCGTACGCCCCCGGCCGCCGCCGGAGCCGTACGGTCCTCCTCGCCACGGCCCTCGTAACCACCACGGCGGTCGCCACGGTCGCCGCACTCGGCCTCGGCGGCGGCGAGACCCCCACCGCCGCCCCTCCCCGGGCGGACTCCACGGTCACCGTCACCCGCGCCACCCTCGTCGAACGGACCAAGGTCGAGGGCACCTTGGGATACGGCTCCGACACACCCCTGCCGGTCAAGGCCACCGGCACCGTCACCTGGCTCCCCGAGGCCGGCGCCACCGCCGAACGCGGCGACACCCTGCTGCGCGTGGACGACCGGCCCGTGGTGCTGCTCTACGGCGCCCTGCCGATGTACCGCGAGCTGGGCACGACCCCGGCCACCACGACCCCCGACGCCGGCTCCCCCGCACCACCGGCACCCGGAGGCACCAAGGGCAACGGCAAAGGCACGGGCAAGGGCGGCACGGACACCGGCGCCACCACCGCCGGCACCACCGGCGCCACCACCGCGAACCCGTCCCCGGTCTCCGCGACCACCACCGCACCCACCACCACCGCCCCGCCGCCCCTCCGCGGCATGGACGTCCTCCAGTTCGAGTCCAACCTCAGCGCGCTCGGCTACACCGGCTTCACCGTCGACGAGGAGTTCACGTCCGCCACCGAACGGGCCGTCAAGCGCTGGCAGAAGGCCCTCGGCGTGCCCGAGACCGGCCGGATCGGCCTCGGCGACGTCGTCTACGCCTCCGGCCGGATACGCCTCGGCAGGACCGGCGTCCGGCTCGGCGCGGCCGCCGGCGACGACGCCCTCACCTACACCGGCACGACCCGCAAGGTCGTCGTCGCCGCGTCGGCGCAGGAAGCTTCCTGGGCCGTGCGCGGCACCCCGGTCACCGTCGGCCTGCCCGACGGAAGCCCCGTGAAGGGCGAGGTCGCCTCGGTGGGCGGACAGGCGACCGCACCCGAGGGGAGCACCGGCGGCGCGCCCCCGACCGTCCCGGTCACCGTCACCGTCCCCGACCAGCGGGCCCTCGGCCGCCTGGAGAGCGGCCCCGTCTCCGTCGAGTACGCGGGCCGGCGACGCGAGAACGTCCTGACCGTCCCCGTCGCCGCCCTGGTCGCGCTCGCCGAGGGCGGCCACGGCCTGGAGACCGCCGACGGCCGCTTCGTCACCGCCCGGACGGGCCTCTTCGCCGACGGCATGGTCGAGGTGAGCGGCCCCGCCCTCCACGAAGGCATGAAGGTGAGGATCCCGCAGTGAACGGCGACGACACCCACACCAAGGCCAAGAGCGACATCGGTGCCGACACCGACACCGTCGTCGAGTTCCGGTCCGTCTCGAAGACGTACCCCGGCGGGGTCTCCGCGGTCCGGGACGTGAACCTGCGCGTCCGGCGGGGCGAACTCGTCGCGATCGTCGGCCCGTCGGGCTCCGGCAAGTCCAGCATGCTGAACCTGATGGGCATTCTCGACCGGCCCTCCGCCGGCTCGGTCCTGGTCGACGGGCACGACGTCGCGGCCCTGACGGACCGGGAGGTCTCCGCGCTGCGGGCCGGCCGGATCGGCTTCGTCTTCCAGCAGTTCCACCTGGCGGTCGGCACACCGGTCCTGGACGCGGTCGCGGACGGTCTGCTGTACACCGGGGTCCCGCAGCGCCGCCGCCGGGACCTCGCCGCGGCGGCCCTGGAGCGGGTCGGCCTCGGCCACCGCGTCCACCACCTCGCGCACCAGCTGTCCGGCGGCGAGCGCCAACGGGTCGCGGTGGCCCGGGCCGTGATCGGCGAACCGGCGGTGCTGCTCGCCGACGAGCCGACCGGGAACCTGGACTCCGCCTCGGGCGCGGCGGTCCTGGCGCTCCTGCGCGGGCTGAACGCGACCGGCACCACCGTCGTGGTCATCACCCACGACCGCGAGATCGCGGCCGCGCTGCCCCGCCGCATCGAGATGCGGGACGGCCGCATGGTCGCCGACACCTCCACCGAACCCCCGATCGGAGCACTCGGATGATCCCCGCCCCCCGAGGGGGAAGGCGCGGCGGACGCGGCGCGCGGAACGCGGGCGCCGCGCTCCGCCCGGCCCGGCTGCGGCCCGCCGACGTGGTCCGGCTCGGCGGCACCGGCCTGCGCACCCGCCCGCTGCGGGTGTTCCTCTCCGCGCTCGGCATCGCGATCGGCGTCGCCGCCATGATCGCGGTGGTCGGCATCTCGGGCTCCGGCCGGGCGGAGGTGGACCGCCGGCTCGACGCGCTCGGCACCAACCTCCTCCGGGTCGCGCCCGGCGCCGCCCTCGACGGCGGGCGGACGCGGCTCCCGGCCGAGGCCGTCCGCATGATCGACCGCGTGCCGCCGGTCCGCGAGGTCGCCGCCACCGGCGCCACCGACGCCCACGTCTACCGCAACGAGCGGATCGCCGTCGGACGGACCGGCTCCCTCGCCGTCCTCGCGGCCGACGACGGCCTGCTCCCGGCCGTCGGCGGCCGGCTCCACCGCGGCCGCTGGCTGGACGCGGCGACCGAGCGCTACCCGGCGGTCGTCCTCGGCGCGACCGCCGCCCGGCGGCTCGACGTGTACGCCCCGGGGACCCGGCTCTGGATCGGGGGCCGGTGGTTCTCCCTGATCGGCGTCCTCGACCCCGTGGCCCTCGCCCCCGAACTGGACGGCGCGGCGCTCGTCGGCTGGCCCGCGGCCCGCACGCACCTGCGGTTCGACGGCCGCCCCTCGACGGTGTACGTCCGCACCGACGACAGCGCCGTCGCGGCCGTACGGGCGGTGCTCCCGGCCACGGCCGACCCGGAGAAGCCCTCCGAGGTCCAGGTCTCCCGCCCCTCGGACGCGCTCGCCGCCCGCGAGGCCACCGAGTCGGCCCTGACCGGCCTCCTGCTCGGCCTCGGCGGCGTCGCCCTCCTGGTCGGCGGCGTCGGCGTCGGCAACACCATGGTGATCTCCGTCCTCGAACGCCGCCCCGAGATCGGTCTGCGCCGCGCCCTCGGCGCCACCAAGGGCCAGATCCGCACCCAGTTCGTCGCCGAGTCCCTGCTCCTCTCCGCCCTCGGCGGCCTCGGCGGCACCTTCCTCGGCACCCTCATCACCGCCGCCTACGCCCTCACCAGGGGCTGGCCCACAGTCGTCCCCCTCTGGGCAACCGCCGCCGGCCTCGCCGCCACCCTCGCCATCGGCGTGCTCGCGGGCCTCTACCCGGCGGTACGCGCCGGCCGCCTCCCCCCGACGGTGGCCCTGGCCGGCACCTGACGCACCCCGGCGGCCCCGCAGCGGGTCAGGGGCCCGGCGTCCCGCCCCGCGGGGCCGGCAGGACGACCGTGAACACCGAGCCGACCCCCAGCTCGCTCGCGACCTCGACGGCGCCGTGGTGGTCGGTGACGATCCGGCGGGCGATGGAGAGGCCGAGCCCGCTGCCGCCCGTGGCCCGGCCGCGGGCCGCGTCCGCACGCCAGAAGCGGTCGAAGAGCCGCGGCAGGTCGGCGGGCGCGATGCCGCTGCCGGTGTCCCTGACGGCGATCCGCACCCTCTCGTCCCGCTCGGCGAGTTCGAGCCGCACCGCGCCGCCGGGCGCCGTGTGGCGGACCGCGTTGCCGACCAGATTGCCCAGCGCCTGGCGCAGCCGGTCCGGGTCGCCGTGCAGCCGTACGGTGCCGGGGCCGGCGCCCACGACGTCGAGCGTCACCCCGGCGGCCGCCGCCCGGGCGCTGTGCGCGGTCCGGCAGGCCTCGACCAGCTCCCGGGCGTCCAGCGTCCCGCGGTGGTACGTGAGCGCCCCCGCCTCGGCGAGCGCCAGGTCCTGGAGGTCGTCCACGATCCGCTGCTGGAGCAGCACCTCCTCGTGGAGCGAGTCGAGGAGTTCGGCGTCGGCCTGGAGGACCCCGTCGCGCAGGGCCTCCAGATAGCCGCGCAGATTGGCGAGGGGGGTGCGCAGCTCGTGGGCGATGTCGCCGACGAGTCGGCGCTGCCGCTCCTCGCTGTCCTGGAGGGACCTCGCCATCCGGTTGAAGGACCGGCCGAGCTCGGCGATCTCGTCCCGGCCGGAGGCCGGCACCCGGCGCCCGAGGTCGCCCTCGCCGAGCCCCCTGGAGGCCGCCGTGAGGGCCCGTACGGGACGGAGCACGGCCCGGCTGAGGAGCAGCGCGCAGGCGAGCGCGGCGGCGGCGACCCCGGCGGCGACGCCGACCGCGGGGCCGACCGCGAGGCTCTGCCCGGCGTCGTCGACGGCGCCGAGCCGCACGGTGAGCGGCTGGGGGGCGACGGCGGCGGTCCGCTCGGTGAAGACCCGGCGCAGGCAGGCGAGCGCGGCGGCCCTCTCCGCGATGGGGCAGGCCTCGGCCGCGTCGACGTCGGCCATGCGCGGGGCGCTCGGGGCGGCTTCGGTGCACGGTGCGCCGCCCGGCATGCCGCCCGGGGCCTTCCCGCCGTCGCGGAACCGGGGGGCCCCGAACCCGCCGGGCAGGACGGTGACCCGGTGCCCGGCCCGGGTGAGGCAGGCCGCGAAGGTGACGGCGTCGTCGTACGCGTTGATCGCGGTGGGCGTCACCTTGCGCATGCGTCCGGCTTCCCAGGCCGCGGGGAACTCCAGCCGGGGCCTCGGGTCGACGAGGAGCGCGGGCGCGGTGCCGCCGGGGCGCGGGTCGCTGCCGAGGAGGGTGTCGGAGTCGGCGATCTGGCCCTGCCGGTCGGTGCCGATCCGGATGCGCTGCCCGGTCTTCTCGGCGAGGGCGCGCACGGTGGCGGCGACGCCGTCCCAGGTGCCGTGGCCGGCGCCGTAGGCGCGCAGTTCCTCGGTGATGGCGGCGATGGACTGCCGGTCGGCGGCGGCGGACTCGCGGAGCTGGCTGGTGGCCTGGCGCAGGGTCAGCCACGCGGTGGCGGAGGTGGCGGCGACGGCGACGAGCAGGACGAGCGCGAAGACCCGCAGGCGGAAGCTCACGCGCCGTACTCGCCGTCCGCGAGCCGGTACCCGCGCCCGTACACGGTCTCCAGGTGGCGCGGGCGGGTCGGGTCGTCCTCCAGTTTCCGCCGCAGGTTGCGCACGTGCGCGTCGACCGTGCGTTCCAGGACGTCGCTGTCGAAGCCGAAGACCCGCTCGATGATCTGGGTGCGGGTGAAGACCCGGCCCGGCTCGCGGGCCAGCGCTTCGAGGAGGGCGAACTCCTTGGCCGTGAGGTCCACCGGCCGGCCGGCGACCCTGACCCGGAAGCGGGCCGTGTCGAGCTCCACGGCGCCGACCGTCAGCAGTTCCTCGCGGGCGGCGGCCCCGGTCGCCCGGGACCGGCGCAGGAGCGCGCGGACCCGGGCGGTCAGTTCGCGGGGGCTGTAGGGCTTGGTGAGGTAGTCGTCGGCGCCGAGGTCGAGCCCGAGGAGGAGGTCCTCCTCGGTGCTGCGCGCGGTCAGCAGCAGGATCGGCACGTCCGACCCCTCGGAGCGCAGGATGCGGCACACGTCGAGCCCGTCGACGAAGGGCAGCATCACGTCGAGCACGACGAGGTCCGGCCGGACGGAACGCACCTTCTCCAGCGCGGCCCGCCCGTCGGCGACGACCTGTACGGCGTTCCCCTCGCGCTCCAGATAGATCCGGATCAGCCGTGACTGCTTCTCGTCGTCCTCGGCGATCAGAATGCGCGCGCTCAACGGATCTCCCCCACCCGGTTCCGCCCCTGACGGGCACGGTACCGCGCGGGAGGGGACTACAGGTCGTAGACGGCGGTCACGGGCGCGTGGTCGCTCCAGCGCTCCTCGTGGGTCGCGGCGCGCTCGACGTACGCCTTGACGGCCTTGGCGGCGAGGCCGGGGGTGGCGATCTGGTAGTCGATGCGCCAGCCGCTGTCGTTGTCGAAGGCGCGGCCGCGGTAGGACCACCAGGAGTAGGGGCCTTCCCGGTCGGGGTGGAGGGCGCGGACGACGTCGACGTAACCGCCCTCGGCCTCTTCCAGGACCCGGCCGAGCCACTCCCGCTCCTCGGGCAGGAAGCCGGCGTTCTTCTTGTTGGACTTCCAGTTCTTGAGGTCGGCCTCGTGGTGGGCGATGTTCCAGTCGCCGCAGACGACGACCTCGCGCCCGTCGGCCGCGGCCCGCTGCCTGAGCTCCTTCAGGTAGGGCAGGAACTCGCCCATGAACCGGTACTTCTCGTCCTGGCGCTCGGTGCCGACCTCGCCGGAGGGCAGGTAGAGGCTGGCGACGGTCACGCCGGGCAGGTCCGCCTCGACGTACCGGCCGCTGCCGTCGAACTCGGTCGACCCGAAGCCGACGCGCACCCGGTCGGGCTCGCGCCGCGTGTAGAGGGACACCCCGGCGCGCCCCTTGGCGGCGGCGGGCGCGTGCACGGTGAACCATCCCTCGGGCGCCCGCACCTCGGCGGGCAGCTGCGCCTCCTCCGCGCGCACTTCCTGCAGGCAGACGGCGTCGGCCGAGGTGCCGGCCAGCCACTCGACGAAGCCCTTCTTGGCGGCGGCACGGAGACCATTGACATTCACGGACGTGACAGTGAGCATCCCGGGAGAATACCGACACCCACCTAGTGCATACATGTACGATATTCCGCATGAACATCCAGCCCACGCCCTATGACCACCCGGACGCCGTCAAACTGGAGGACGCCGTCCAGGCCGAGTACGCCGTCCGCTACGGCGACGAGGGCGATGCCACCCCCCTGGACGCGACGATGTTCACCCCGCCCCACGGCCTCTACCTCCTCGCCTACGACGAGGACGGCACCCCCGTCGCCACCGGCGGCTGGCGCACCCAGGACGCCAACGACGAGGGCTACTCCGACGGCGACGCCGAACTCAAGCGCATGTACGTCGTCCCCGAAGCCCGCGGCCTCGGCCTCGCCCGCCGCATCCTCGCCGCCCTCGAATCCGACGCCCGCGCCGCCGGCCGCACCCGCATGGTCCTGGAGACCGGCACGGCCCAACCCGAGGCGATGGCCCTCTACACCTCCTCCGGCTACGAACCCTGCGCCAAGTTCGG
Organism: Streptomyces sp. NPDC056361; assembly: GCF_042262805.1. Lineage (NCBI taxonomy): Bacteria > Bacillati > Actinomycetota > Actinomycetes > Kitasatosporales > Streptomycetaceae > Streptomyces > Streptomyces sp. NPDC056361. The sequence continues at coordinate 18,514 of NZ_JBHJQI010000018.1, read as the reverse complement.
CCACTACCGCGAGTACGAGAACAGCCGCTGCTACGCGAAGCCGCTCTGACCCCCACGGCACGAAAAGGGCGGGCGCCCGAAGACGCCCGCCCTTCCTCTCGCACCACCCGCTAACCGAACGCGAGCCGTTCCGTCTTCCGCGACCCGCCGACCTCGACGGTCATCTCGAAGTCACCGACCGGACGATCGGCCAACGACACGTAGTACGCGCCCCGCCCCTTCATCCCGGGCGACAGCGTCCTGACGAACGTCCACTCGACGTCCTTCCCCGCGAACCGCGCGGCCGTCACTCGCGCACCCGGCTCCGCGAGCAGCACGACCCTCCACCCCTCGCGCGCCATCCCGGGCCCGGACGCCTTCGCGACGTGCGCGCCCGCCTTCGGTGTCACTCCGGACAGGTCACCGCACATCCGAACGTGGTACCCACCCGAGGTCGCCACCTCCGCGAGACACAGGCGCCCCTTCGACGTCTCCCAGAGGAACGTCGCCGAAGCCTCGTCGCTCACGACGTCGGAGATCCCCGGGCCCCACCGCTCGGCGCCTTCTCGGCGGTGCACCCGAGGAGCAGGCCCGCCGCCAGTGGGAACGCGACCGCGCGCGAGAGACGCCTCATCGCGACTGGACCCCTGGCTGCGGCTTCGCGATGAATTCTCACACCCCACCTCTCATGGGTACGGAAATGTCACCGAACGCTACTCGCGCCCGCCGACCACAGGTCCGCAATTTGAGGTAGATCTGAGAAATTAAAACGAGTCCGAACCGAAAAAAGGGGATGCCCGGGAAGAATTCCCGGGCATCGCCGTCATTTGGTGGTAGGTGCGCTCCTACTAATTGTAGGCGCGCAGAATGGTGCTGTTCGCCCAGGTCCAGCCGGTCAGCGCGCTCCAGCCGGCCTTGTGGTAGTCGAAGCCCGTCGCGTTCGAGAGGTGGGTGAACGCCTTGACCTCACCGGTGGAGAAGCCGTAAAGGCTGCCGATGTCGTCACGACCGTCACCGTTGTAGTCGCCCGGCGTGTACTGGGCGCCCTGGTAGTACCAGTTACCGGTCGGGATATCCAGACCTCGGATGGTGGAGGTGACGAACTTCCCGTCCCGCGCCGAGGAGGCGGGGAGCTTGAACAGGGCGTCCTTTCCGTCGGCGTAGTCGTACCAGAAGCCGACGTCGTCGAGGCCGTCGCCGTTGAAGTCACCGGCGTGCAGGAAGGTCCGGCCGAAGCTGCCCCATGTCGTGCCGTTACCGGTCCAGGACGTGGTGCTCAGATTGCTGAAGCCGCCGTCGGAAAGGGCCGGGAAGGTGTGCATCTTCAGGGTGCCGTCCGGGTACCCGTAGAGGGCTGCGAGGTCGTCGCGGCCGTCACCGTTGAAGTCACCGGTGGCGAACTTGCTGTCGCTGACGTCCCACCAGCCGGCCTGGAGCTGGGCGGAGGGGAAGGGCGCGTTGAAGCCGCCCTTCACGTTGGCGGTGAAGGTGAAGATGGTGTCGTGGCCCGCCCCGTACGCGTACCAGGCCATGATGTCGTCGCGGCCGTCACCGTTGAAGTCGCCCGACTCCAGGGTCATGGAGCCGGAGTACCAGCCGCCCTTCTGCGAGGTCCAGGACGCGAAGGGTGCGTTGAACCCGCCGCCCGCCTTGCCGAGCGCCGTGAACAGCTTGACGACGCCGTTGTCGTAGTCGTACAGGGCCGCCATGTCGCCCTTGCCGTCACCGTTGTAGTCGCCGGTGGCGAACTTCATCCGGTCGACGTTCCAGCTGCCGACCGCGGACTCGTAGGACTTGAGCGGCGCGGCGAACGTGCCGTCCGAGTTGGACTTGAAGGTGTGCAGTGCGGACTTGCCGCCGGGGATCGCGTACCAGGCCGCCATGTCGCTGCGGCCGTCACCGTCGTAGTCGTGCCGGACGACGGTGTTCGCCGACCAGGTCGACCGGCCCGCCGCGTCGTAGATGACGAAGTTGCCGCGGTCCTGCAGCATCGCGTAGCCGTTGGGGGCGGTCACGCCGAACGACTTCACGATCCCGACCGAGTCCTTGATCACGAGCTTGCCGTCGGTCTGAAGGACGGCCGTGGCCCCGTTCTTGCCGGCGGTTCCCGAGCTCCACAGCACGTTGCCCGCGTTGGAGGTCACGACGAGGTTGCCGTCGGTCCGCATCGTGAGCTTGGCGGCGTTGGAGGTGTAGGACTCGCCGGACGCGATGGTGGTGCCGGACGGGATGTAGGCGCCGCCCGTCATGCCGTCGATCGTGAACTTGGCCCCGAACATGATGTTGCTGCTCGCGCTGGTCGACTGGCCCTTCCAGCCCACCAGGGCGTTGTCCGAGGCCTGACGGGCCCAGAGCTCCGCGCGGATGTCCTCGTACGGGTCGTTCGTGATGTCGCCGGAGGAGCCGACGATCGGGTAGGCGGCCTTGGTGACGCCGCTGCCGATCTTCAGCAGGTTCTCCGGAAGGCCCCAGGTCGCGGCGTCCAGGCCGCCGTCGGGCGCGTACTCGGCCCAGGCGAGCAGGATGTCACCGGTGGCGTCGTCGCGGAGCCAGAGGTCCGGGAGTCCGTCCCAGCTGATGTCGCCCGGGGTGATGATCGTGTACTTGTCCCAGTTCTTGCCGCCGACGGGGGTGGGCGACCGCGTGTAGCCGAGGTCCAGGTCGTCGGTGGCACGGTTGCCGTAGTAGGCCCAGAGCAGCTTGCCCTGCTTGACCAGGAGGTCGGGCTGGCCGTCGGCGTTGATGTCGCCGGGGGCGGCGATCTGGTCGGCGTTGAACCAGTGGTCGTCGCCGGCCCAGGTCTCCTCGCCGTCGCAGCCCTCGTCCGGGTTCCTGACCGGGCAGGTGACCTTCAGCTCGAGCCGCGAGTTCGGGTCGATCTTGCCGAGGCCGTCGTTCTTGTACGTGTAGATCTTCTTGCGCTTGTCGACCTCGTCGTACTCCAGGGACACCAGGTCGTTGTAGCCGTCCTGGCCCCAGTCGCCGAAGGTGGTGATCTGCTTGCCGGCGAACGAGCCGCCGCCGTTGCTGGCGTTGCTGAACTCGCCCGAGCCCTGGCCCGCGTAGGTCAGCAGGGTGCCGTTGCCGTCCGCGGCCCAGATGTCGCGCTGCCCGTCACCGTTCAGGTCGAAGGGGACGTCCCGCGTCTTCGACGTGGCCGCGTAGTAGATGTACGTGGCCGTGTCCGAGCGGTTGCCGGCCTTGTCCACGCTGTACGCGTACACGAAGTGCGGACCGTAGCTCGGCGGGGTGATGGTCACCGTCGGCGTGCTCGCGCCGACGGGCGTGACGTCGGGGTCCGTGTCCGTCCAGTAGTAGTACTGGACCACGTCGGAGACGCCGTGCGGGCCGAACGTGAACGCGCCGGGCGTCCGCGCCTTGCCGGTGTTGGCGGGCCACTTGGTCTCGCCGTTGGGGAAGACCGTCGAGGTGATGGTCGGCGGGTTGCTGGGACGCGTGCGGTCGACGCTGAACTTGCACGTCACCGAGGTCGGGCCCTCGGCCTGGTCCTTGTCCCTCGTGACGACGTTCCAGGTGTAGTTGCCCGTCGGCAGGTCCACGTCGGGCACCGCCCAGGTCGTGACCTTGTCCTTCAGGGCGGGCAGCTCCATCGTCCTGACCGGATCGGCGACACCCGACTTGTACAGGTTGAAGCGCGCCGTCAGGTTGCCGCCGTCACGGTCGGAGTGCGTGGCGTACAGGCTGACCCGGGTGTTGCCGATGACACCACCGGTCTTGCAGTCGGTCTTGGGGTACGTCCCCAGGCCATCCGGCCGCTTCGGCAGGGTGTTGTACCTGATCTCGAGGGTGGCCGTCTTCGGGTCGAACTTCTTCCAGCCGAAGGTGTCCCCTTCGTCCTGGGCGTACATACCCAGGGTGATGCTGGCCAGGCCCTGGTTGTTCTTCCCCTCCTTGGCCCGCGCCTTGACCTTGGAGGTGATGTCGAACTCGAGGTTCCCCGCCCCGCAGCCCGGGATCTTCGAGTCCCAGCCCTTGGAGTCGTTCACCGTCCTGAGCAGGGAGAGCTTGGTCGGCTGCTTGCTCCAGGTCGTCTTCGACGTGATGCCCGTGGTGTGCCAGACCTCCACGGGTCGGGACTGGCAGGACCAGGACCAGATGTTCTTGACGCGGAAGGTGGCCGACTTGACCTCGGCGCCCATGACGTCGCTCGTGTCCAGCTGGATGAACGAGCGCGAGACACGGTCCGAGCCGCCCGTCTGGGCCTCGTAGCCGACCCGGATCGGGTCGGTGGAGTTCCAGAACGAGTAGTTCGGGTAGTGCTTGTAGACGCGCGTCCAGTTCTGCCGCTCGCCCCACGCCCACTGCGGGTCGATGTAGACCGGGTACTGGGTCTCGGGAGCGGCCAGCATGGTCTGGTCCGGCTTGATCTCCAGGGTGTCCCCGGTGACCGTGGTGTCCATCGGCGCGTCCGTGGAACCCGGCGGCGGCTCGAAGGTGTCCTCCGGCGCCGCCGTCCCGTCGTCCGCCGTCCCTCCCACGGCGTCGGCGGAGAACGCCTGGGCACCACCGGCCGGCGCCGACTCGCTGGTGACCTTCGTGGAGTCCCACATCAGCGGCGTCGGGCTGGAGAAGACCGCGTGACCCGAGGGGTCCACGGCGGTCAGGCTGCCGGTCTCACTGTCCACCGAGACGTCGAGGCCGACCGTCTCGAACTTGAACTTCAGGCTGTCCAGCTGCGGGTTCTGCGCGGCTTCGGGCGTCTTGACGACCAGGAGCTGCGAGAAGCCCTCGACCTCCGCCTTCAGCTGGAGGTCGACGCCGGGCAGGATCTCGGCGTACGTGGCCACGTTCTCGGCCAGCGTGGGCTGCGGCAGCGCCGTGGGCCAGTTGAGCGTGAGCGTGCGCCCGTCCTTCACTCCGGAGAGCAGGGGAGCGGTGCCTCCGCCGGAGAACGTCACGTCCACCAGCGACGCCTTCGGCCGCACGCCGTTCCCGCTGAGGACCAGCGTCGGGTCGGTCGGAACCCACTGCCCGTCACGCAGCAGGCGGACGGCGGTCCCGTGCCGGTTCACCGTCCATGTCCCGTCGGGCTGGGCCCACGTGTCGGTGGTCTCGGTGCGGGCGGATTCCAGCTCGTAAGGCTGTCCCGTCCGCGCCGCCTCTTCGAGCGCGAAGTCCTCCTGACTCTGCTCCCCCGTGTCGACCGGCGACACGAAGACGGCCGAGGCCGTCGGAACGAGCCCGGGCAGGACGACGAGAGCGGAAGCGGACAGCGCTCCCGTCAGCGCGACGGATATCAGTCGTCTTCTGCGGGATCCTGCCGCGGGTCTTCTGGCAGGCCATCTGGCAACGGACACGTACACCCCTCGGTGTCTCAAGGTTCAACGAACGCCGAAAGGATGACGGCCCGCCAGGGCGCTGGCCAACGAATTGAGCGGAAGTTGAGCTTGGTGAGAGGAGGGGTGGATTCCGGGCAATGCGGTGATCCGGGCATCAGAATCCCACTCACTCACCCCACAGGAAATTGCCGGAAATAACCGGCTAAGCCAGACCCGGAGCCGTCGGCACGGAGACGCCCCCCGGGCGCCGGGCCCGCCCACGGCCAGGCCACGGGAAGCCCACAAACCCGCAGCTCAGGGACTCTGTGAGGTGCAAATAGGGCGGCACGGGGCCTGATCGATGCCACCGGCCCCCCGGAGTCGCCGGGGAACCCTCCTGACCATGCGCCCGCCAGAGAGCACCTGGCGCGCGTCCGGAAGATCGACTTCGGGAAAGTCGAGGCGACGGCCACGAGTACGTCATGTCGCCGATCAAGCGGAACCGCACAGTCGGGCCCGGCCTTCACCCAACCCTCCCCAAACGCCGAGATCCCGTCCAACCCAAGGGGTTGAACGGGATCTCCAGACGTTCCCGAGAGCTACTCGCGAACTGTCGTTTGTGGACCTGTGGGGATTTGAACCCCAGACCCCCTCGATGCGAACGAGGTGCGCTACCAGACTGCGCCACAGGCCCTTGCGACGTGTGAAACATTAGCATCCCGACGGGCGAAGACAAAAATCCGTTGAGCCGCAGGTCAGCCGAGGGGTGTCGCGGGCCCCTCGGCGGGGTCACTCGTTGGCGGCGCGGGGGCGGTCGTCGTCGGCGTACTGGTCGAAGAGGGGGGTACGGCCGTGGTCGCGGGTGCGGCGCGGCGGGGCGGTGCGCTGACGCGGGGCCGGGGAGGGGACGGGGGTGGGGTCGGCGGCCGTGGAGGAGCGGGCGGCGCTCCAGGTCTCGGGGTCGGTGATGTCGATGCCGCTGGTGGCGCGCGGGGCGACCGGGGCGGTGACGTAGGTGGGGAGCGGGACCGGGACGGGGTCCCAGCTGTCGCCGCGGGCGGGGCCGCGCTCGCGCTGCTGGTCGACCCACTCCGCGTGGTCGGTCTGCTCGACGAGGGCGCGGCGGTCGGCCTCCTGCGGGGAGGGCGTCGGGTCGGCGGCGGGCTCGGGCGTCGGGGCCGGGCGGCGGCTCTCGCGGAGCCGGGCCGCGGCGGCCTCGGCGCGGCGGCGGTCCATGACGTACACGAAGCGCCGTCGTTCCTGGATCCGCAGGTGCACGATGTACGCGCTGAGGAGCAGCGCGGGGACGGCGGGCGCCCAGAGGAAGGTGATGCCGCCGACGGCCGCGACGACGGCGCCGAGGGTGAAGCCGCCGAAGAGGAGCGTGGTGGTGCGCCGGCGCCGGGCGAGGACCTTGCCGCGCCGGGCGCGCTCGGCGGCGGCGCCCGCGGCGCCCGTGACGCCCGCGGCGGGGCGGGCCGGGGCGGCGGACGCCGGAGACGGTTCCGGTTCGGGCTCCGGGAGTTCGAGGCGCGCCTCGGTTCTGGCCGCGGGCGCGGAGAAGGCCCGGACGTCGACCGAGCTCAGATGCTCGGTCGCCGCGTCCGGGTCCACGTCGGGCGTCGGGCCCTCCGCCGTACGGTCCCGCTGCTTGAGCTCCTTGGCGTACCGGCGCTCCATGCCCGCCCGTCCGGAAAGCAGCCGGATGGCGGTGCTGAAGCGTTCCGTCGGACGGGCTTCGTTCAGCTCGTCCTGCCTGCGGAGCCACATCGGCACCAAGTAGGCGGCCCAGGCCCCGACGATGACTGCGTAGATGAGGCCGCTGCTGCTCACGCCTCACACGGTAGAGGGGTTCGCGTGGGGCCATCGGCCAATTGGCCCGGTGTGTCGCACGATCTGGCTGATATCACTGAACTTTTTTGTGATTGTTCAGATCGTTTGCGTGCCAACTACCGATTAAATTCGAACACTTATTTCATTCTTGCCTGGCGCCAGCGCCTCAGCAGCCCCTCCGGCACCTCCTCCGCCGTCAGCGCGAAGACCAGATGATCGCGCCAGGCGCCGTCGATGTGGAGATAGCGGGGCCGCAGCCCCTCCTCGCGGAACCCGAGCTTCTCGACCACCCGGCGCGACGGCCCGTTCTCCGGGCGGATGCACACCTCCATGCGGTGCAGCCCGACCGCGCGGAAGCAGTGGTCGACGGCGAGCGCGACCGCCGTCGGCATCACCCCGCGCCCGGCGACCTCGCTGTCCACCCAGTACCCCACGTGCCCCGAGCACATCGAACCCCAGGTGATCCCGGCGACCGTCAACTGGCCGACCAGCCGCCCCTGGTACTCGATGACGAACGGCAGCATCCGGCCCGCGTTCGCCTCCGACCGCAGATGGCGCACCATCTGACGGTACGTCGGCCGCTGGCCGACGGGACCGCCCGGAGGCGGCGGCGGAACCGTCGCCTCCCAGGGCCGCAGCCACTCCCGGTTGCGCCGGTTCACCTCGCGCCAGGCCCGCTGGTCGCGCATCCTTATCGGCCGGAGCACGATGTCCCCGTCCACGAGGATCACCGGCCAGGTCGGGATCACGACGCTCTCGGGTGGTCGCCGCCGCGGATCTGGTCGACGGCGTGCCGGAGCAGCGGCTCCAGGACGGCCAGGCCGTCCCGCACGCCGCCCGGGGACCCCGGCAGGTTCACGATGAGCGTGCCGCCCGCGACGCCGGCGAGACCGCGCGAGAGCGCCGCCGTCGGCACCTTCTCCCGCCCGTACGCGCGGATCGCCTCCGGGATGCCCGGGATCTCGCGGTCGAGGAGCCTACGGGTGACCTCGGGAGTCTCGTCGGTGGGCGAGATGCCCGTGCCGCCGGTGGTGACGACCACGTCGTATCCGGCGGCCACCGCCGCCCGCAGGGCCGCCTCGACCGGCGCCCCGTCCGGGACGACCTGGGGGCCGTCGACGGCGAAGCCCATCGCGGTGAGGCCCTCGGCGATCAGCGGACCGCCCTTGTCCTCGTAGACCCCGGCGGACGCCCGGTTGGAGGCGGTGACGACGAGCGCCGCGTACGGGCCGACCAGGGCCCCGCCGAGGCCGGAGCCGAGCACCGCGGGCGCCTCCCCGGTGCCGACCGGCGCCGCGGACTCCTGGGCGTGCTCGTGGACGTGCGAACCCGCCACCCGGCCGCCGCGCGTCACGACGCGCTCCGCGTCCAGTGGCCCGACTTGCCGCCCGTCTTCTCCTCCACCCGTACGTCGGAGATGACCGCGCCCTTGTCGACCGCCTTGATCATGTCGACGACCGTCAGGGCGGCCACCGAGACCGCGGTCAGGGCCTCCATCTCGACGCCCGTGCGGTCGGTGGTCTTCACCGTCGCGAGGATCTCGACGGCCTCGTCCGTGACCGCGAGGTCCAGGGTCACGCCGGAGACGGCGAGCGGGTGGCACAGCGGGATGAGGTCGGGGGTCTTCTTGGCGCCCATGATCCCGGCGATGCGGGCGGTCGCGAGGGCGTCGCCCTTGGGGACGCCCTCGCCGCGCAGCAGCTCGATCACGCGCGGCGAGACGAGGACCCGCCCGCTGGCCCGCGCGGTACGGGACGTGACGTCCTTCGCGGAGACGTCGACCATGCGGGCCGCACCCGCCTCGTCGATGTGGGTGAGACCTTGCTGCGTGCTCATGGCCGTGACACTCCCGGTCGCTGTTGGGGACGACACCGTACCCCCACCCTCGCCCCCTCAGCCGAGGAGGACCACTTCCAGCGTGCTGCCCGGCTCGACGGCCTCGGCCTCCTCGGGGACCACGAGCAGGCAGTCCGCGTGCGCGAGGGCCGCGATCAGGTGGGATCCCGCACCGCCCACGGGGGTGACGGTGCCGGCCTCCGGGTCGTAGGTGCCGCGCAGGAACTGGCGGCGGCCGGGCGGCGACGAGAGGGCCTTGTCGGCGGCGAGGACGGCCTGGACGCGGGGCCGGTGGAGGTCGTCGACGCCCATCAGGGCGCGGATCGCGGGGCGGACGAACAGCTCGAAGGAGACGTACGACGAGACCGGGTTGCCCGGCAGCGCGAGCAGCGGGATCTGCTCGGTGCCGATCGCGCCGAAGCCCTGCGGCTTGCCGGGCTGCATGGCCAGCTTGCGGAAGTCGACCTGGCCGTCGGCGGTCAGCGCCTCCTTCACCACGTCGTACGCGCCGACGCTCACCCCGCCGGTGGTCACGATGAGGTCGGCGCGGATGAGCTGGTCCTCGATGGTGGCGCGCAGCGACTCGGCGTCGTCGGCGACGGCGCCCACCCGGTAGGCGAGCGCGCCGGCGTCCCGGGCGGCCGCGGCGAGCGCGAAGCTGTTGGAGTCGTGGATCTGGCCCTCGCCCAGCGGCTCGCCGGGCTGGACCAGCTCGCTGCCGGTGGAGATGACGACCACCCGGGGGCGGGGGCGGACCTGCACGGCGCCCCGGCCGATCGCGGCGAGCAGGCCGATCTGCGGCGGCCCGAGGACCGTGCCCGCCGCGAGGGCGAGCTCCCCGGCCTTCACGTCGCTGCCCGCCCTGCGGACGTGGGCGCCGGCCTCGGCGGACCGGTGGACCCGGACCTCGCCGGCGGCGCCCTCGGGGGCGGTGCTCGCGGCGCGCATGCCGGTGGCCGCGCCGCCGCCGGTCCCGCCGTCGGTCCATTCGACGGGGACGACGGCCTCGGCACCGGGCGGCAGCGGGGCGCCGGTCATGATCCGGGCGGCCTCGCCGGGGCCGACGGTGGGCAGTCCGCCGTCGCCGGCCGCGACGTCGCCGACGACGGTGAGGACGGCGGGGAACTCCTCGGTGGCGCCGGAGACGTCGGCGACCCGGACCGCGTACCCGTCCATGGAGCTGTTGTCGAAGGGGGGCAGCGCGACCGGCACCGTCACGTCCTCGACGAGGACGCAGCCCTGGGCGTCGAGGAGTTGCAGCTCGATGGGTTCGAGCGGGCCGACGGTCGCGAGGATGTCGGCCAGGTGCTCGTCCACCGACCACAGGTCGCGGGCCGGGCCCGCGCAGGGGTCCGCGGGGCCCGCCCCGTGGTCGTGGCCGCTGTCGTCGGGGGACGGCGACGGTGCCGTGCTGCTGCTCAAGGTGCTACATCTCCTCGCTGACGTATCTCCGGAGCCAGGCCCGGAAGTCCGGTCCCAGATCTTCACGCTCGCACGCGAGTCTGACAATGGCACGCAGATAGTCACCGCGGTCGCCGGTGTCATAGCGGCGCCCCTTGAACACGACGCCGTGCACGGGGCCGCCGATCTTCTCGTCGGCGGCGAGCTTCTGCAGGGCGTCGGTCAGCTGGATCTCGCCGCCGCGGCCCGGCTCGGTGTCCCGCAGCGTCTCGAAGACGGCGGGATCGAGTACGTAGCGGCCGATGACCGCGTAGTTGCTCGGAGCTTCCGCCGGCTCCGGCTTCTCGACGAGGTCGGTCACTCGCACGACGTCCGAGTCGACGGTGGCCTCGACGGCGGCGCAGCCGTACAGGTGGATCTGCTCGGGGTCGACCTCCATGAGGGCGATCACGCTGCCGCCCTCGTGCTCCTGGACCTCGACCATGCGGGCGAGCAGCGGGTCGCGCGGGTCGATCAGGTCGTCGCCGAGGAGGACGGCGAAGGGCTGGTCGCCGACGTGCGGGGCGGCGCACAGCACGGCGTGGCCGAGGCCTCGCGGGGCGCCCTGGCGCACGTAGTGCATGGTGGCGAGGTCATTGGACTCCTGGACCTTGGAGAGGCGTTCGGCGTCGCCCTTCCGGCTCAGGGCTTCCTCCAGCTCGTAGTTCCGGTCGAAGTGGTCCTCCAGGGGACGCTTGTTCCGGCCGGTGATCATCAGAACGTCCGAGAGTCCGGCCGCGACGGCCTCCTCGACGACGTACTGGATGGCCGGCTTGTCGACGACCGGCAGCATCTCCTTGGGCGTCGCCTTGGTCGCAGGAAGGAAGCGGGTGCCGAGGCCCGCGGCCGGGATGACAGCCTTGCTGATCCGGCCGAGCCTGGGGAGCGACTGATTCATGCGTGCACCTTAGTCGCTCGGAATGAGAGGAAGATGTGCCTTCGGTTAACTTCCTCCACATAAAGACAGTTACGAGACATTCATGCATTCACATGAGGCCGTCATGACACCCGAGATGTCCGAAAAGACCCTGCTGCGCAGCCGACTTCTGGCCGCGCGTGCCGCCCTGAGCGCTGATTCCCTCGCGGACACGGCCGAATCCCTCGCGCGACGTGGTGTGGAACTCACCGAACTCGCGGAGGCCTCCACCGTCGCCGCCTATGTGTCGGTGGGCCGCGAACCGGGCACCCGCGCGCTGCTCGACGCGCTCCACGCGCGCGGGGTGCGGGTCCTGCTGCCCGTGCTGCTCCCCGACAACGACCTGGACTGGGCCGCGTACGAGGGGCGGGAGGCGCTGGCCAAGGCCGGCCGCGGGCTTCTGGAGCCGACCGGGCCGCGGCTCGGCCCCGACGCCGTCTGCGCCGCCGACGCCGTCCTGCTGCCCGGCCTCGCGGTCGACGGGCGCGGGATGCGGCTCGGGCGGGGCGGCGGCTCGTACGACCGGGTCCTCGCCCGGCTGGCGCGGGCGGGCAAGGACCCGGCCCTGGTGGTGCTCCTCTACGCGGACGAGGTGGTCGCGCGGGTCCCGGAGGAACCGCACGACCACCCCGTGCACGCGGTGGTGACCCCGGCGGGGGTCACCCGTTTCACGCCCTGATCAGGGCTTGAGGACCAGCCTGTCCTTCGTCGCCGCGTCGACGGCCGCGGCGCCGTAGGCCCAGTCGAGGAGGTCGCCCCTGGCCCACGCGTCCGTCTGGTCGGTGTAGTTCGAGTGGAAGGCGTGGCCGGAGGCACCGGTCAGGTTGATCCACCGGGACTTGTCCCAGTCGCCGACGTTGACCACCATCCGCATCGACGGCACCCAGATGACCTCGTAGCCGCCGGCCGCGTTCCAGCCGGTCGCGTCGACCGCCGCCTCGCCGCCGCCCAGGTTCCACGGGCCGCGGTTGAGGAGCTGCTGGACGGCGCCGGGTCCGGCGGTGCCCAGGGTCTGGTTCTTCAGGGTCAGCTGGTGCAGCCGGCCCCAGCTCCAGGTGGAGACGTCCTTGCCGAGCTTGGCGGTCAGCTCCCAGCGGGCGTCCTTCATGGCCTGGGCGAGCAGCTGGTCACGGGTCTCGGTGGGCTGGTTCGTGCGGTCGCCCGGGGTCGTCCACCACTCGCTCTTCTCCTGCTTGAGGAGCGGGCGGACCACCTCGTACCAGCGGTCGCCGCCGTCCGGCTGCGCCGAGTCGGGGTCGCGCTCGCCGCACTCGCGGACGAGCTTGTTCTGCTCGTCGACGGGGCCGGTGGCGTCGACCGGGCGGACGTTGATGCAGTCGCCCTCGGCGCGCAGCTCCTTGGGCAGCTTGTTGCCGAAGGCGAGCTTGAGGACGTTGCGCCAGACCGCGTTGAAGTACGCGGCGGCGGCCGAGTCGGGCTCCTGCGTGTAGTCCCAGCCTTCGAGGAGCTTCTGCGCCTCGCGGACGTACGGGTCGGAGATGTCGATCTTCAGCAGGAGCGGGTTGAGCAGGGTCGCGATCTCGCTGCGGTTGTCCGTCTGCATGGTCCGCATGTCGTCCGGCGAGATCTTGCCGCCGTCCTTGGTCTTCGACTCGATGAGGTCGTTGATCCGCTGGCTGCGCGAGCCGTAGCCCCAGTCCTTGGTGAGCAGGTCGGGGTAGGTCTTCTGGTCGACCACGGCCTGGTTGGCGGTGACGATGTAGCCGCGCTTCGGGTTGTACTCGTACGGCAGCTGCTCGAAGGGGATGTAGCCCTTCCACTTGTACGAGGAGTCCCAGCCGGGCGCCGGGACGGTGCCGTCGCCGGTACCGCGCCGCGGGATCTTGCCCGGGGACTGGTAGCCGATGTTGCCCGCGGTGTCGGCGTAGATCAGGTTCTGGGACGGGACCTCGAAGTTCTTCGCGGCCTCCCGGAAGGTGGCGAAGTCCTTGGCGCGGTCGATCGCGAAGATCGCCTCCATGGACTTGCCGGGCTGGAGGGCGGTCCACTGGAGGGAGACGCCGTAGCCGGTGCCGCGGTCGGGGGCGGAGTTCCCGACCGGCGCGTTCTGACCCACCTTCTCCAGTTCGGAGGAGCGGTCGGAGACGAGCGGGCCGTGCTCGGTGGAGCGGACGGTGATCTTGCGGTCGTCGCCGCCCGCGACCTTGATGACTTCCTCGCGGCTGGTGAAGGGCTTGACCTTGCCGTCGACGAGGTAGCCGTCGGGGCCGATCTTCTCCAGGTAGAGGTCGGTGACGTCGGCGCCGAGGTTGGTGAGGCCCCAGGCGATCTTGTCGTTGTGGCCGATGATCACACCAGGCATGCCCGAGAAGGTGTAGCCGGCGACGTCGTAGCGGCAGGTCGCCGAGACCGAGCGGCAGTGCAGGCCCATCTGGTACCAGAGGGACGGCAGCTGGGGCGCGAGGTGCGGGTCGTTGGCGAGCAGCGGCTTGCCGGAGGTCGTGTACTTCCCGGCGACGACCCAGGAGTTCGAGCCGATGCCGTTGCCGTTGGGGCCGAGCAGGGCCGGGATGGTGTCGAGGACCTCGGAGAGCGCCCCGAGCTGGGACTGCGTGCCGGAGGCGCCGGGTCCGGTGCCCGGGGTGTCGCCGGTGGTCGCGCCGTCGGCCTCGCCGGCCACGGCCTCCGGGTCGAACTTCCCGGTGGACTCGTCGACGGCGCCCTGGCCCACGATCGGCTGGTGGAGCGCGTACGGGTAGTCCGGGTACAGCTGCTTGATCTGGCTCGCGCCCAGGCGGCTCGTCAGCAGGGACCGGTCGATCTCGTCCTGCATGTTGCCGCGCAGGTCCCAGGCCATCGCCTTGAGCCAGGCCACCGAGTCGACCGGGGTCCAGGGCTCGATCGCGTAGTCGTTGGTCAGGGCCAGGGCCGCGTACTCGACCGAGATCTCGGCGGGCTTCTCGTGGTCCTTCAGATAGGCGTTGACGCCCTCCGCGTAGGCCTGGAGGTACTTCTTCGTCTCCGGCGACAGGACCTCGTCGTACTCCTGCTGCGCGACCCGGCGCCAGCCCAGCGTGCGCAGGAAGGCGTCGGTGTCGACCTGGCTCTCGCCGAACATCTCGGAGAGCCGGCCCGCGGTCACGTGGCGGCGGACGTCCATCTCGTAGAACCGGTCCTGCGCCTGGACGTATCCCTGAGCGCGGAAGAGGTCCGTCTCGTTGTCGGCGTAGATCTGCGGGACGCCGTTCGCGTCGCGCTTGACCTCCACCTCGCCGGAGAGCTTGTCGAGCCGGATCTCGCCGGTGGTCTGCGGGAACGAGGCCCGGACGGTGCTGACACCCCAGTAGCCGCCGAATCCGATGCCCGCGACCAGTGCGAGGACCAGGACGAGGAGGAGCAGGCGGGCACGCCGCCCTTTCTTCTTGGCGGGGGGCGCGGTCGTGTTGGAGGGCATCGCTGTCCTTCGAGGGGCAGGGTGGTCCTGGAGTACGGGAGCAACCTTAGGCGCAGCGTCCGGGCGGCCTGGACGCGGTGTCAGGAAGAGAACCGTACAGATGAACGAGGAGGCGCAAAGAGTGCGTCAAGAAAACGTTAAAGATTAGGTAAGGTAACGAAGTGTCGTCCGCTGGAGGAACGATCCAGCTGCACGCGAGGGGAAGGAACGGCCACTGACTGTCCACCAGCTCAACGAACTCCTGCTCATCTGCTCGCTCGTGTTGCTGATCGCGGTCGCGGCCGTGCGGATCTCGTCCCGCAGCGGCCTCCCCAGCCTCCTGCTCTACCTGGGCATCGGCGTCGCCATAGGCCAGGACGGCATCGGCAACGTCGCCTTCGACAACGCCGAACTGACCCAGGTCATCGGCTACGCGGCCCTCGTCGTGATCCTCGCCGAGGGCGGCCTCGGCACGAAGTGGAAGGAGATCAAGCCGGCCCTGCCCGCCGCGGTCGTCCTCTCCACCGTCGGCGTCGCCGTCAGCGTCGGCATCACCGCCACCGGCGCCCACTACCTCGTCGGCCTCGACTGGCGGCAGGCCCTGATCATCGGCGCCGTCGTCTCCTCCACCGACGCCGCCGCCGTCTTCTCCGTGCTGCGCAAGGTGCCCCTGCCCTCCCGGGTCACCGGCGTCCTGGAGGCCGAGTCCGGCTTCAACGACGCCCCCGTCGTCATCCTCGTCGTCGCCTTCTCCACCGCCGGACCGGTCGACGACTGGTACGTCCTCGTCGGCACGATCGCCCTCGAACTCGCCATCGGCGTCGCCGTCGGCCTGACCGTCGGCTTCGTCGGCTCCTACGGGCTCCGCCACGTCGCCCTGCCCGCTTCCGGCCTCTACCCGATCGCCGTCATGGCCATCGCCGTCGTCGCGTACGCCGCCGGCGCCATGGCCCACGGCTCCGGGTTCCTCGCCGTCTACCTGGCCTCGATGGTCCTCGGCAACGCCAAGCTGCCGCACGCGCCCGCGAACCGCGGCTTCGCCGAGGGACTCGGCTGGATCGCCCAGATCGGCATGTTCGTCCTGCTCGGCCTGCTCGTCACCCCGCACGAGCTCGTCCACGACTTCTGGCCCGCCGTCGTCATCGGCCTGGTCCTCACCGTGGTCGCGCGGCCCATGGAGGTCCTGGTCAGCCTGCTGCCGTTCCGCATCCCCTGGCAGGAGCAGGCCCTCATGTCCTGGGCCGGCCTGCGCGGCGCCGTCCCCATCATCCTCGCCACCATCCCGATGGTGGCGCAGATCGAGGGCAGCGAGCGGATCTTCAACATCGTCTTCGTCCTCGTCGTCGTCTACACCCTCGTCCAGGGCCCGACGCTGCCCTGGCTCGCCAGGGCCCTGAAGCTCGGCGACTCCTCGGAGGCCGCCGACCTCGGCGTCGAGTCCGCGCCCCTGGAGCGGCTCCGCGGCCACCTGCTCTCCGTCGCGATCCCCGAGCACTCCCGGATGCACGGCGTCGAGGTCGCCGAGCTGCGCCTGCCGGCCGGAGCGGCCGTCACCCTCGTCGTACGGGACGGGGCGAGCTTCGTCCCCGGACCCGCGACCGTCCTGCGGCACCAGGACGAGCTCCTCGTCGTCACCACCGACCCGGTGCGGGACGCCACCGAGCGGCGCCTGCGCGCGGTCGGCCAGGGCGGCAAGCTCGCCGGCTGGCTCGGCACCGGCGGGGCGACGGCCGTCTCCACTCCGGAGGGCACGGCGACGCGCTTCCACCGATCCCCGAAGAAATCCGGCGGTATCCCCGGTTAATCCCAGGCATTAATTCAGGTGCGGGAGCGTTTTCCCAGGCGGGAAGACGCTCTTCCCTGTAGCATGAAGGCACACCTGATCGAACCAACTCTGCCTGACGCAGAGCTGGCGCGACCGTATGGCGGCCGTGGCGCCCCTCCGCAGTGGGGCCGGCCCGGTATCTACCGCAGTAACGCGCATGAGGACAGCTCTCGGCGACACCCGCACCACCGTGCCGGGGCGCGCTACCAGGCGGCAGAAAGGCCAGGACCGTGGCGTCCACGGTCATCTCGGACAAGCGGCCCGGCTACGGGCAGCTGCTGCGCACCCCCGGTGCGCTGTCCTTCCTGCTCCCCGGCTTCGCCGCCCGGCAGCCCTTCGCGATGCTGACCATCGGCATCGTCCTGCTCGTCCAGCACACCACCGGCTCCTTCGGCAGCGCCGGCGCGGTCGCCGCCGTGACCGGCGTCTCCATGGCGCTCTTCGCGCCGCAGAGCGGCAAGCTCGCCGACCGCTTCGGCCAGCGCGCCGTCCTGCTCCCCGGCGTCCTCGTGCACACCGCGTCCGTCTCCCTGCTCGTGGCCCTCGCCCTGACCGGCGCCCCGCTCTGGGCGCTGTTCCTGGCCGCCGTGCCCGCCGGCGCCTCCGTGCCCCAGGTCGGCCCGATGGTCCGGGCCCGCTGGGCCGCCAGGCTCGACGGCACCCCGCTGATGCCGACCGCCGCGGCCTTCGAGTCCGTCACCGACGAGTTCACCTTCGTCGTCGGCCCCGTCCTCGCCACCGCCCTGTGCACCGGCATCCACCCGGCCGCCGGCCTGATCGCCGAGGCCGCCCTCACCCTCGTCGGCGGCCTGTTCT
The DNA here is from genome assembly GCF_042262805.1 of Streptomyces sp. NPDC056361. Lineage (NCBI taxonomy): Bacteria > Bacillati > Actinomycetota > Actinomycetes > Kitasatosporales > Streptomycetaceae > Streptomyces > Streptomyces sp. NPDC056361. The sequence goes on along the minus strand of NZ_JBHJQI010000018.1, from coordinate 1,196 downwards.
TCGCCGCCCAGCGCGCCACCCAGCCCGCGTACGGCGTCGCCGCGGCCACCACCGCCGAGCCCCACCGCTCCGCCCTCTCCATCCCGGGCGTCCGGGTCCTGATCGTCGCCTTCCTCGGCATCGGTTCCGTCTTCGGCGGCATGCAGGTCTCCCTCACCGCCTTCACCGAGGAGATCGGCAACCCCGGCGCCAACGGCCTGCTGTACGGGATCTTCGCCGCCGGCAACATGCTCGCGGGCATCGCCATGGGCGCCGTCGCCTGGAAGACCGGCCCCCGCCGCCGCCTGATCCTCGGCTACGCCGGCCTCACCGTCGCCGCGTCCCTGCTGTGGACCGCGCACTCGGTGCTGCTCCTCGGCGCCCTGGGCCTGGTCGTGGGCCTGTGCATCGCCCCCGCCCTCATCACCGGCTACACCATCGTCGAGACCCTGATCCCGGCCTCGGCCCGCACCGAGGCCTTCACCTGGCTCACCGGCGCCGTCGCGCTCGGCCAGGCCGCGGCCGTCACGGTCGCCGGCCGCCTCGCCGACGCACACGGCGCGAGCAGCGGTTTCCTGGTGCCGATGGCGGGCACGGCGCTCGCCCTGGCCACGCTCCTCGCCCTGCGGTCGCGGCTGAAGCCGCGCGAGTCGAGCCGGGTAGCCGCACGTGGCATCGGTCACCGCGTGCCGGTGGCGGTGGACTGAACCCACGGAATACGTCACTATGGATCGTCGTTAGCACTCGATGAGTGTGAGTGCCAGGAGGAAGTCAAGTGCCGACCTACCAGTACCAGTGCACCGAGTGCGGCGAAGGCCTCGAGGCGGTGCAGAAGTTCACCGATGACGCGCTGACCGAGTGCCCCAGCTGCAAGGGACGCCTGAAGAAGGTGTTCTCGGCCGTCGGCATCGTCTTCAAGGGCTCCGGCTTCTACCGGAACGACAGCCGCGGCTCGTCGTCCAGCAGCTCGCCGGCCGCGTCGAAGTCCTCGACCCCGTCGTCCTCGTCCTCGACGTCCTCGACGTCGGACGCGAAGCCGGCCGCGTCGACCTCGTCGTCCTCTTCCGCCTCCTCGACGTCCTCGTCGAGCACCGGAAGCTCGGCCGCCTGATCGTTTCCCCCGAGGGGCCCCCCGGGGCCCCCCCCCCGGGGCCCCCCGCCCCAACCGCGAACCCCCCCCCAACCCCCCGGGCAACCCCCAGGGGGACGGCCAGGGG